>JANNBG010000397.1:0-2008 GCA_031385205.1 Rhodobacterales bacterium | reverse complement strand
GGCCGCATCAGCGCCACACTGGGGCCAGCAGAGATATCCGAGGCGAACATCGCCCGCGCCGCCATCCCCTCAAACCAAGGCCTTGACGCATGACCGCCATTTTCTCACGCGTCCGCTTTCGCGATGCAGGCACTCTGCTGGGCCTTTCCTGATCTCGATCGTCTTTGCATCGCTATCGCCCACCTTCCTCACCACCCCCAACATCAACAACATCCTGCAGCTATCGTCGATCAACGCCTGCATCGCGCTTGGCATGACCCTTGTCATCATAAGCGGCGGCATTGACCTGTCGGTCGGCCCCATTGCCGCCCTATCCGCCGTGCTGGGCGCTGCCATGCTGGTCGCAGGCGTGCCCGTGCCCTTGGCCATGCTGGGGGCCCTGGCCGTCGGTGTCGCCTGCGGGTTCGTCAACGGCGCGTTGATTGCATGGGGTGGCTTGCAACCCTTTATCGTCACGCTGGGTGGGCTATCGCTTTACCGCGCCCTCGCCCTCATCTTCACCGGCGGCACGCCCATCTTTGGCCTGCCCGATGGCTTTCGCGCCCTGACCAACGGCAACCTCGCAGGCATCCCCAACCCCGTTATCGCCGTAGCCATCCTCGCCGTCCTTGCTTGGGTCATCCTGAACAAAACCCCGCTTGGCGAATATTTCATGGCCGTCGGTGGCAACCCTGAGGCTGCGCGGATTGCGGGCGTGCCCGTTACCCTGACCAAACTGTCCGCCTACATGATCTCTGGCCTGATGGCTGCCGTCGCCGCCCTGATCCTGATCGGCAGGCTTGGGGCCGCAGAACCCACCCTTGGCACCCTGTGGGAATTGGACGCCATCGCCGCCGCCGCCATTGGCGGTGCCTCCCTGATGGGGGGCCGTGGGTCCATTCCCGGCACACTGATCGGCTGCATCATTCTGGGAACCCTGCGCAACGGCCTCACCCTGATGAACGTGCAGGCATTCTACCAGTTGCTTGCCACCGGAATCATCATCATTGTCGCCATGCTGATCGACAAACTGACCAGCGGCAAACAGGGGTGATCCATGGGCGATCCACGCGCAGTCGGCGCACAAATCCGCATGAAACTGCCGGGCCTGACCCCGTTGGAGGCAAAGGTCGCAAGTGATATTCTGGCGCGCAAAGACATTGATGAGGCGATGACCCTGCGCGATGTCGCCACAGGCTCCGGCGTGTCCGAGGCGATGGTGGTCAAGGTCGCCAAGAAACTGGGCTTCGGCGGCTTTCGTGACTTTCGCCAAGGCCTTGTCGATTACTACAACTCCGACACCGCCGCCCTGCATTCCGAAATAGCCCCAGATGATACCGCCGGGCAGATCGTGCAAAAGGTGTTCCGCACTGCCATGCAGGCGCTGGAGGAAACCTTTGCCATCCTTGACCTCGCCGCCTTTGACCGCGCAGCAGATTACCTTCACCGCGCCAAACAACGCGATTTCTATGGCCTCGGTGGCTCCGCCCAGATTGCCCGCGATGTCAGCCATAAATTCCTGCGCATCGGCATCCGGTCACAGGTGTTTGACGATGCCCATATGATGATGATGTCCGCCGCCCTGCTGGGCCCCGATGATGTCGCCATCGCCTTTTCGCATTCCGGCAGCACCACTGCCGTCATAGATGCCGTTGAACTCGCCCGTAAAAACGGCGCGCGCACCATTGCCGTCACCAACTATTCCGACAGCCCGGTGGCCCGCATGGTGGATGTCGTGCTCGCCTCGACCGCACAGAACAACCCGCTGCTGGGCGAAAACGCCACCGCCCGCATCGCACAGCTTAACCTGCTGGACGCGCTGTTCGTGGCCGTGGCCCAGCGTGACCGCGCCGCCGCAGATCAAAACCTTGCCCGCACCATGCAGGCCGTCCAATCCAAACGCCGCACCTAAAGGGAAACCCATGCCAACCGTCCTGACCGTCGGCAGCCTGCATTACGACATCATGGTCGAGGCCACCCACCTGCCCCGCCGGGATGAAACCGCCGTGGGCACCCGCTGGTATCCCAA
>JANNBG010000374.1:0-5585 GCA_031385205.1 Rhodobacterales bacterium | reverse complement strand
TGTTTGATCCGGGGCATGGGCTGGAAGAGCGGTTATTGAACGAGCAGTTTGCGTAAGGGTTTGGGAGTGCTATGTTAAACAGCGGGCCGAAGGCCAAAAAATCTTCGAATATTTTTGCAAATTTGTTCGAACAAATTTAGTGGCGGGCTGACGCCTGCCCTAGGCGGTGCCGCCCCAGGCCTCGATCTTGCGATACAAGGTGGAGGGTGAGATTTCGAGGGCCCGTGCGGCCTTGGGCACAGACCCGCTAAAACGATCCAGCGTGGCGGCAATCACGATGCGTTCGATTTCGGCCAAGGGGCGGCCGATCAGGGCCGCCAAGCCATCATTGTCTGCGGCATCCGCTGTCGCCCCGGCCTGTGACGGGGCCACGTCACGCAGGTCATCGGGCAGCATATCGAGCCGCACGACACCGCCTTCGTTGAGCACCACGACATTGCGGATGACGTTCAACACCTGGCGCACGTTGCCCGGCCAGGGATAGCGGCGGAACAGCGCCTTGACCTGCGGATCAAGCCCGGAAAACACCCGGTTCTCTTCTGCCGAAAACCGCGCCAAGGCGGTTTCGGCAATCTCGATCACATCTTCGCCGCGGGTGCGCAAGGGGGGCAGATGGATGGGCACAACATAGAGGCGGTAATACAGGTCTTCGCGGAACTGACCGCGCCGCACGGCTTCAAGCGGGTCAAGATTGGTGGCGCAGATGATGCGCACATCGACTTTGCGGGGCCTTGTGGCACCGACAGGCTGGACGGTGGAGGTTTGCAGAAAACGCAGCAGTTTGGTCTGCAAGGGCATGGCCATTTCGCAGATTTCATCGAGGAAAAGCGTGCCGCCATCGGCGGCTGTGGCGGCACCCGGTTTGTCTGAAATGGCCCCGGTAAAGCTGCCCTTCATGTGGCCGAACACTTCGGATTCGAGCAAATCCTGCGGAATGGCCCCACAGTTCAGCGCGATGAAGGGGCCATCGTGCCGGGGCGAGGTGTCATGCACGGCCTGGGCACACAGCTCCTTGCCGGTGCCACTTTCGCCGGTGACAAAAACGGTGGCCATGGAGCCAGCGACGGAGGCGATCTTGGTATGCAGGCGCTGCATGACATCGGACGACCCGATGAAAGCGGCGTTGGTGGCAGGCATGGGCTGGGTGGGCAAGCGACGTGCGGGCCTTGGAGTGGCATTGCCGACAGCGGCGACAAGGCGGGCATCATCCACGGGTTTGACCAGAAATTCCTGCGCGCCCAGACGCATCGCCTCGACCGCTTTGTTGATCGACCCGTTGGCGGTAACGACGATGACGGTGATATCGGGGGAATGGCCAAGTATATCCTGCATGAGGGACAGGCCATCACGATCGGGCAAGACCAGGTCGAGCACGACAACATCGGTGGGGCCATGACGCAGGGCGGCCATGGCTTCGGCAGCGGTTCCGGCGACACGCACGGCAAAGCCGGCGGTGACCAGCACGGCGCGATAGATCATCTGGAGTGAGGCGGTATCTTCAACCAGTAAGACGTTGGGGCGCAGATGGCGTTGTACAGCGGCTGGTTTCATTCCGCGGCCACCGCAGTGTGACGATGGTGTCGGATGAACTGGATCAGGGCGGTCAGCGGAGGGTCGAGCTGCATCAACTGCCATTCGAGGCTGACGTCGCTCGCCTGATTGGCGAGATGATTCAAGTCTTGCGCATGTGTTTGCAAGTGGGTTGCGCCGACAGCACCAGCCAGACCGATCAGGATGTGGCTTTGCATGCGAAGGGTTTCCCAATCAGGGGTGTGACGGGCGGCATCCAGCGCTTGGCGGACGGATGTGAGGTCTTCGATCAGGCGATCAAGCAGATCACGCGCGATTTCGGGGCCGGCCATATCCATCAAGTGGTCAAAGACGCTGCGATCCAGCGGGGGTTGGAAGGCGGGCGGTTGCGGCGGCTGGGCCCCGATCTGCGCGGCCAAATGGGTGCAGGCCTTGGCGAGGGCTACGAATTGCGCGGCATGTGTGGGGTCAAGCGTGGACATGTCGATCTGACGCAATGTGGCCAGCACCAGTTGCAGGGGGGCATTGAGCGGGTCAGCGACGGCCACAAGTGGGCAATCCGTCAAATCAGGGGCACGGGTCATGACAAGCCTCACAAAAACAGGGCGATATGCGCGGAAAAACTGGGGATGCACAAGTCACTTGGGCAGGGTTACGCAAGCGTCAGGGATTGTCCAGCACCCGTGAGGGTTGTAGTGGCCTTGCGGGCGGAGGGCCGCCGTCATGGTTTTGCCAGCCCGATGCATTGCAAGGCGCGGGTGATCTCATCCAGGATGGCGGGGTCGTCGATGGTGGCGGGCATTTTCCAGGGCTGGCTGTCGGCGATCTTGGCCATGGTGGCGCGCAGGATTTTGCCGGAGCGGGTTTTGGGCAGGCGGTCCACCACCAGCGCACGTTTGAAGTCGGCGACAGGGCCGATGCGGGTGCGCATGAGGGCGATGCAATCCTGCACGATATCGGCAGGGGGGCGCAGGGTGCCTTTGTTGAGGCAGAGAAAACCGATGGGGACATGACCTTTCAGGTCATCGGCGATGCCGACAACGGCGCATTCGGCGACATCGGGGTGTGATGTGAGGACTTCCTCCATCGCCCCGGTGGACAGGCGGTGGCCAGCGACGTTGATGACATCATCGGTGCGGGCCATGACGAAGATATAACCGTCATCGTCGATATAGCCTGCATCGCCGGTTTCATAAAAGCCGGGGAAATGCGCGAGATAGCTGTTGTGGAAACGGTCCGGGGCGTTCCACAGGGTGGGAAGACATCCGGGGGGCAGCGGCAGTTTGAGGACGAGGGCACCGAGGGTGCCGGGGGGGACGGGATGGCCGCCTTCATCGAGGATGTGGACGTCGTAACCGGGCATGGGTTTGGTGGGGCTGCCGGATTTCATGGGCAGGGCCTCTAAGCCGAGGGGGTTGGCAGCGATGGCGTAACCGGTTTCGGTCTGCCACCAGTGATCGACAACGGGGACGCCCAGGCAGTGTTCGGCCCATTGCACAGTGGCGGGATCGGCGCGTTCACCGGCGAGGTAGAGGGCGGTCAGGTGTGAAAGGTCATGGTTGGCGGCGAGCAGGCCGTGGGGGTCTTCACGCTTGATGGCGCGCAGGGCGGTGGGGGCGGTGAAGAACGCGCGGACCTGATGTTCGGCAATGACGCGCCAGAATGCGCTCGCATCGGGGGTGCCCACGGGTTTGCCTTCGTACAGGACGGTGGTGCAACCAGCGATAAGGGGGGCATAGCAGATATAGCTGTGGCCGACGACCCAGCCGACATCACTTGCGGCCCAGAACACATCGCCATGGCCGCAGTTATAGATGGCACGCATCGTCCAGTTCAGGGCGACAAGGTGGCCTGCAGTGGGGCGGACGACGCCTTTGGGGGCACCTGTGGTGCCGGAGGTATAAAGGATATAGGCGGGGTGGTCGCCTGCAACGGGGATGCAAGGGGCGGGTGCGGCGTGGGTCTGGATGGCGTGCCAGTCGCGGTCATTTTCGGTGAGGGTGGCGGGGCATTGGGGGCGTTGCAGGATGATGGTGCAATGCGGTTTGTGGCGGGCCAGGGCGATGGCGGCATCAATCAGGGGTTTGTAGGGGATGATCTTTGCAGGCTCCACCCCGCAAGAGGCGGCGATGATGGCCTTTGGGGTGCAATCGTCGATCCGGACGGCGAGTTCGGCTGCGGCAAAGCCACCGAAGACGACGGAATGGATGGCCCCGATACGCGCGCAGGCGAGCATGGCGATGAGCGCCTCTGGCACCATGGGCATGTAGATGATGACGCGGTCGCCGGTGGTGATGCCTTGCGCCAGCAGGGCACCAGCGAAGAGGGCGGTTTGGGTTTGCAGTTGGCGGTAGGTGAGGGTGGTCTTGGTGCCGGTGACCGGGCTGTCATGGATGATGGCGGGTTGTGACCCGCGCCCAGCCAGCACATGGCGATCCACGGCGTTGAAGCAGGTGTTGACAAGGCCATCGGTGAACCATGCGCCGTCGCTGGCACCTGTTGTGGGGGCTTTGATCCAGTCAATGGATTTGGCGGCGTTGAGCCAGAAGGCATCGGGGTTGGCCTGCCAACTGGCGTAGACGTCTGCGTAACCCATGTCATTCTCCCTGATGGGGGGAGTTTAGGCGGGGGACGCAGGCGGGCAAAGGGGAAAGCGACGGTTTGGGTGGCTGGTGTTGCAAGATGCGTATTTGGGCAAACAGAAAACAGTCAGAGTTGGATGTGGATGTGATCGTCATGGCGTGCGGCGCGGCAGCCTTGGAAGCGGAGTTTGGGGTGAGAGAGGTTGAGGCGTGTGGCGAGAGGGGGTTCGACGAAGATCTTGGCGACGCGTGGATCGGCGGTGAAGAGGTTGATGAGGGCTGTAGTGCGGATCGGGTCCATGGGGCGGTCGGGCCAGAGGGATTGGAGGGGGGCAAGATCCCAGCGCAGGGTCAGGCTGGCTGCGGGGCAGGTAGGGGAGTTGAGAGTTTCAAAGGCGAAGTAGCCGAGGGGGGAGCGGGTTTGGCCGGGCAGATAGGTGAGGGTGGGGGTGGTGTAATAAAAGGCGAAGTCGAGCTTTTCGCCGTCATCGTGTTAAAGGTGGGGGAGGAGGGGGAAGCCTGTGAGGAACGGAAAGCTGCCATCGAGGGCGAGGGTGATGGTGCCGGGATGGGTGGTGGCCATCTGGGTGGCAGCATCCTTGGCGACATCGGCGAGGTCTGGGGTGACGTAGTTTCGCATGAGGACGCAGTAGAGCGGGGATTGCATGCGCAGGGGTTCACCAAAGCAGGGCAGGGCGGTGCGGGGGCTGGTGGTATAGGCGAGCGTCCAGAGGGCGGCGTAGGCGACAAGGAATACAGGCAGGCGGCGGCGGAAGCGCAGGGCGATGAGCCACGCGATGCCGCCCAACTGGGTGAGAAGGGTGAGGGCGATGAAGAGGGTCGCGTGGCCAATAAGTGAGAGATGCTTCATATCACTTTGTTGATTGGCTGATTTGGAGCCGTCATCACGCGGTGCATCACAAAAGTTCCAAAGCTACAAATTAAGGCGAATGTTACAGTGTTCACGGCCTCAAGCCACCATCCGAGAGGAGAATTTATACCGTCCTTGCTGACCTCAACACCTGAATACATGACCAAAGATGAAGATGTGCCACTTGGTCCGCTCCCAAGAGAGAATATGACTGTAGCCAAAGCTGAGGCGAGTAGCCCAACCAAGAAGCCCATTCCAATGGCCGCAATTCTTGAAATGAGATTAAAACGGATTGCCAGCGATAAGCCCATCGTCGCAAACGGGTAGCCAATTGGATAGCCAACCATAATAGCGCCGATCAGTAGGGCGGGCATTTGAACGATACCATCTATGTTTGGTCTATAGCCGTCCGGCCAACCGCCGGGCTGGGTGAGCGCAAAAACAATCGCGCGAATAGGCCCGTCGAAAAGCACTATGCGGAGCACGACACAAAAGATGATTGTGAGCAGTCCATACTTTATGGCCTTTTGCCGCTGCTCTTTGCTGTATTGGACAGCCTTCATCATACTCAACTATAATGCGCCACCGGGGTGCCTGCGATG
>JANNBG010000371.1:0-1559 GCA_031385205.1 Rhodobacterales bacterium | reverse complement strand
ATCGCGGACGCCTTGTTTTACCAGTGCCGCAGGGATCGGCATATTGCCGACCTCTGGCATGCCGGGATAGCCCTTTGGGCCGCAGCCCTTGAGCACGAGGATAGTGTCAGGGGTGACGGGCAGATCATCGCGGTCGATGTTGGCTTTCATGTCTTCGATGTTCTCGAACACATGCGCCGGGCCTTCGTGTTCTAGCAGGGCTGGGGTGGCGGCAGAAGGTTTGACGATGGCCCCATCGGGGGCGAGGTTACCTTTGAGCACGCGAATGCCAGCGGCGGGTTTTAGCGGGTTGGTGAACGGGCGGATGACGTCTTCGTTCCAGTTCTCGGACCCATTCGCGTAGTCTGAGATATCTTTGCCCATCACGGTTTTGGCGGGGCGCAGGTGTGTGCCCAGTTCTTTCAGCACCACAGGCATGCCGCCCGCATAGGCGAAATCTTCCATCAGGTATTTGCCTGATGGCATGCAGTTCACCAGTAGGGGGATATCGGAGCCAAGCTCGAAATCTTTCAACGACAATTCAACACCGACACGGCCCGCGATGGCCAGCAGGTGGATCACTGCATTTGTGGAACCGCCGACAGCGGCATTGGCGAGGATGGCGTTTTCAAACGCAGGTCGTGTAAGGATGTGGCTGGGGCGCAGATCTTCTTCTACCATCTCAACAATGCGAATGCCGGTCATATGGGCCAGCGCCATGCGGCGGGCATCGACGGCGGGGAGGGCGGCGTTGGTGGGCAGCGACATACCAAGGGCCTCGACAAGCGACGCCATGGTCGAGGCTGTGCCCATCGTCATGCAAACGCCTTTGGAGCGCGACATACCGGATTCGGCGGCCATGAAATCCTTCAGCGTCATGTCACCTGCGCGGACGGCTTCGGAGAATTTCCAGACATCGGTGCCAGAGCCGATATCGCGGCCCTGCCATTTGCCGTTGAGCATGGGGCCGGAGGAGACGACGATGGCGGGTAAATCGACGGATGCGGCGCCCATCAGCTGCCCCGGCGTGGTTTTATCGCAACCCCCCAGCAGCACCACGCCGTCTATGCCGTAGGCGCGGATGCATTCTTCGACATCCATCGCGAGAAGGTTCCTGAACAACATCGCGGTGGGTTTCATCTGTGCCTCGCCCAGCGAGGTGACGGGGAATTCAACGGGGAAACCACCCGCTTCCCAGACGCCGCGTTTGACGCCTTCGGCAAGGTCGCGCAGGCCGGAATTGCACGGGGAGAGTTCGGACCATGTGTTGCAGATGCCGATGATCGGGCGGCCATCGAAGACGTGGTCGGGGAAGCCTTGGTTTTTCATCCAGGAGCGGTGAATGAAGCCGTCTTTATTCAGCTTGCCATACCAGGCCTGGCTGCGACGGGTTTTGTTGGCGGGATCTTTTGTCATAATGCGGGAGCCTCCGGCGGGAGTATTTTGGCGAAAAGGAAATCTATAGGCGCGTGCCTTCGACAACGAAGACGGTGGCGGGCCACTGGGCGGGAAGGTTAATGCCTTGGGCCATCAGGTATTGGCCCGACACGGTGAGCGGGCCTTTTTTCAGAGCGTTGGGG
>JANNBG010000370.1:0-1595 GCA_031385205.1 Rhodobacterales bacterium | reverse complement strand
GCACCCGGCGCAACGCATTGCCCAGCGTCAGGCCAAAGCTGCGCTCCAGCGGCTCGGCAATCACCGTTGCCAGGCGTTGCGGGTCTGCACCCGGTTTGACCACGAGTTGGGTCGGTTTGATCAATTCCAGCCAGTTTTTGTGGATCATGCTGAAGCCCCTATACTTGTCCGCTGCCGATGTCCGAAGCAGGGAACGCCCGAGGATCGAAAATGACGAAACCGGGCCATGGGGATCATCACCCATCGCCCGGCCTTTAGTATTGCCTTAGACGCGGCGGCGCTTTGGCGGACGGCAGCCGTTGTGCGCCAGGGGCGTCACATCACGGATCGAGGTGATGTTCAGGCCGGTCGCAGCCAAGGCCCGCAGCGCGGACTCCCGGCCCGAACCCGGACCCTGCACTTCAACCTCAACGGTTTTCATGCCATGTTCCTGCGCCTTTTTGGCTGCATCTTCTGCGGCCATCTGGGCTGCATAAGGCGTCGACTTGCGCGAGCCTTTGAAGCCCATCGTGCCGGCTGACGACCACGAGATCGCATTGCCCTGCACGTCAGAGATCAGGATTTTGGTGTTGTTAAAGGACGAATTCACATGCGCCACGCCAGCGGCGATGTTCTTGCGTTCTTTTTTCTTGGTGCGGGATGCTTTGGTATCGCGTGCCATATCTCTGCGCCCCTATTTCTTCTTGCCGGCAATGGCCTTTGCAGGGCCTTTGCGGGTGCGTGCGTTGGTGTGCGTGCGCTGACCACGGACCGGCAGGCCCTTGCGGTGACGCAGGCCGCGATAGCAGCCCAGATCCATCAAACGCTTGATGTTCATGCTGGTTTCACGGCGCAGGTCGCCCTCGACGGTGTAGTTCGCGTCGATATGTTCGCGGATCGCCAGCACTTCGGCATCCGACAACTGGTTGATGCGGCGCGCGGTATCAATACCCACGGCTTTGCAGATCAGGTCCGCGATTTGCGGGCCGATTCCGGTGATATATGTCAACGCGATGGGAACCCGCTTTGCAGTGGGAATGTTGACGCCAGCAATACGTGCCAAACGTGAAGTCCTTCTTTGGTTGCGGTTCCGTGGTGCCAGAACCTTTTTTCACAACGCCGACGGGGCACGGTTGCCCTGTGGCTACGATCTGATCCGCGTGGGAAAACCCAAGACAGACGATTCCCTTGCGGGACAGTGCGACTTATGGGCTTTTCACCGGGGCGTCAAGCGCACTTCACCCCTTGTCAAGAACTTTCGCGATGGCTGCCGAAACCGATTCCATTTCTGCCATCCCGTCAATCTGGTTCAGGCTTTTCTTTGCCCAATAGTACCCAATCAGCGGTGCCGTATTCTTATAGTATTCGCGCAACCGCACCTCAAAAACTTCGGGCGTATCATCACGCCGCACCGCCTCGCCCTTGGCGCGCGCATCTTCCGCCCGCGTGACGATCCGTTCGACCAGCGCGTTGTCATCCACCACCAGCTCGATCACCGCGTCCAGCGTCAGGCCCTTTTCTGACAGAAGGTCTGCCAACGCGTCCGCCTGCCGCAAGGTGCGCGGGAACCCGTCAAAGATAAACCCGCCCACCGCACCCTTCGCCAGCTTTTCCGC
>JANNBG010000365.1:0-1506 GCA_031385205.1 Rhodobacterales bacterium | reverse complement strand
CTTCGCCGATCTGGTCGGGCAAGAGGCGATGGTGCGCACCCTGCGCAACGCTTTTGCTGCCGACCGGATCGCCCATGCCTTCATCATGACCGGCATCCGCGGCACCGGCAAAACCACCACCGCCCGGATCATTGCCAAGGGCCTGAACTGCGTCGGCCCCACCGGCACCGGCGGCCCGACCACCGACCCCTGCGGCCAGTGCGAACCCTGCCGCGCCATCGCCGAGGGCCGCCATGTCGACGTCATGGAAATGGACGCCGCCTCGCGCACTGGTATCGGTGACATCAGGGATATCATCGATTCCGTCCACTACCGCGCCGCCTCGGCCCGCTACAAAATCTACATCATCGACGAAGTGCATATGCTGTCCACCGCCGCCTTCAACGGCTTGCTCAAGACGCTGGAAGAACCCCCCGCCCATGTGAAATTCATCTTCGCCACCACCGAAATCCGCAAGGTGCCCGTCACCGTTCTGTCCCGCTGCCAGCGGTTTGATCTGCGCCGGATTGAACCCGAAGTCATGTTGGCCCTGTTGCGCAAGATTGCCGCTGGCGAAGGTGCCGCCATCACAGATGCCGCCCTCGCCCTCATCACCCGCGCCGCCGAAGGCTCCGCCCGCGATGCGACCTCGCTGCTTGACCAATCCATTTCGCACGGTGCGGGTGAAACCACCGCCGAACAGGTCCGTGCCATGCTGGGCCTCGCCGACCGTGGCCGCGTTCTGGACCTGTTCGATATGGTCATGCGCGGCGATGCCGCAGGTGCTTTGCAGGAACTGTCCGGCCAATATGCCGATGGCGCAGACCCGATGGCCGTGCTGCGTGACCTTGCCGAAATCACGCATTGGATTTCCGTCGTCAAGATCACCCCCATGGCCGCCGATGACCCCACCACCCCGCCTGACGAACGCGCCCGTGGCCTCGACATGGCGGCCAATTTGCCCATGCGCACCCTGTCACGCACATGGCAGATGCTGCTCAAGGCGATTGAAGAGGTCGCCCTCGCCCCCAACGCGATGATGGCCGCAGAAATGGCGATCATCCGCCTGACCCATGTGGCCGACCTGCCCGATCCCGAATCGCTTATCCGCAAACTGCAGTCTGCCACACCCCCCGCCGCCATTGCGCAAACCGTGACGCCCACAGCCCCACCAGCCCCCCGCATGATGACGGCGCAGGCCGTCGGCGGCGATGCGCAGGCCCTGCAAGCCTTTGTCACCTTTGACCAAATCGTCGGCCTGATCCGCGAAAAGCGTGACATGACCCTGCTGGTCGAAGTAGAAACCAACCTCCGCCTCGCCCGCTTCGCCCCCGGCCGCATCGAATTCGAACCCACCGCAAGGGCAGCCCCCGACCTCGCCTCACGCCTCGGCCAACGCCTGCAAGGCTGGACCGGCACCCGCTGGGCTGTGTCTGTCGTCTCCACAGGTGGGGCCGCCACGATTGCTGAATCGCGCAATGAACAACAGGATTTGGCAAAGGCCGAGGCCGCACTGACCCCCCTCGT
>JANNBG010000343.1:0-3356 GCA_031385205.1 Rhodobacterales bacterium | reverse complement strand
GCCCTCACCTCCGCCCATGGCGGCGTCGTCGCCCGCTTTGCCCTCGACGGCACCCCCCAACCCCTCATCACCCGCGCCGATGCCTCCGGTGTGGCCCCCCATGAAGGCGGGTTCCTGCTGTCAGATGGCCAAGGTGCCGTCAGCCTGCTGTCCGTCAACGGCCTGCAACCCCTGACCACCGAAGCCCTCGCCTGGGATAATCATCTGATCGCATTATAATCCCGCTGCAATCGCCCGCAGCATCGCCACATTCCCTGCCGCAACTCCCGCATCCTCAAACCCCCGGTCCGCTGCATTGACGGCGATCACCACATCCAACCCCCGGTTGATGTAAATATACTGCCCATAAATCCCCTGTGCCATAAACTCCCCCTCAACCGCATCCGCCGGGATCCACCACTGATAGCCATAGGCCGACCCATCCGCCGCCTGCGCACTGGTGCTTGTGGCCATCCACGCCGCAGGCACCACCTGCACTCCCTGCCACTGCCCGCCCTGCAACACCATCTGCCCAAACCGCGCGTAATCCCGCGTGCGCAGGTTCAACCCACCCAGCACAAACGCCACGCCATCCCCGTCCGTCAGGTAATAGGGTGCCGCCTCCAGCCCCAACGGCCCCAACAACTGCGCCTCCATCAATTCCGGGATGTCTTTCCCCGTGGCCCCCCGGATCACCATGCCCAGCACATGCGTGTCGATCGACACATAATGCCACCGGCTCCCCGGCACCGCCTCCCGCACGCGCAGCCCCGCAGCAAACGCATCCATCGACCCGCCCAGCGCCAATACCCGCCCCATCTTGTTGATATCACTGTTGAAATCAAGATAGTCCTCGTTGAACGCCACACCCGATGACATCGTCAGAACCTGCCGGATCGTCACACCCTCATAGGCCGACCCCTGCAACAGCGGCGCATATTTCTCGACCGGGTCATCCAGCGATGCAATCGCCCCTTCTGCCTGCACAATCCCGAACAGCGCCGACAACAGGCTTTTCGCCACCGACCAACTGATCCTTAAATCATCCGGCCCCGTGCCAAGGTAATAGCTTTCATGCACCACCTGCCCCCCGTGCACCACCACCAACCCCGTCACCCCCCGCGCCTTGACCCATTCCGCAGCCTCCACAGGCAACACGGCATCAGCCCCTTTCGGCAAAGGCGACACTGGCCCGTCACCGCGTGACAGCGGGCGCGTCAGGAAAAGCTGGTCCATATGGCTGAAATTCACCACGATCCGGTCCGCATCAAACAGGCTGTTCACCGCCATCAGGCGCGTAATCTCATCCCGTTTCCACACCGCTGCTGCACCCGCTATCACCACCAGCCCCAAAAAACTCAACAATATCAGACGGAAATCACGGCGCATGGGCATCTCCAAACTCAAGTATCATCAGCCCAACATCCACCGCACGTCTGCGCAAGCTCGACGTTGCGTCAGACAATACCTGATCCTCAGACATGCAAAAGGCGGCAGGTTGCCCCGCCGCCCTTTGCTAGCCATGCAGCATCCATCACGCCGCTGCGTCGTCGCCGTCATTGTCCGATGACCGCAGACCCGAAGGTGCTGCCACGTTTGCAATCACAAAGTTCCGCTCGATGCTCGGCTTCACACCTGCCGGCAGCTCCACATCCTGAATGTGGATCACATCCCCGATGTTGCGCCCCGTCAGGTCCACCGTAATATGGTCCGGAATGTCGCTCGCCAACACTTCCAATTCCACTTCCGACCGCACCACCGTCAGCGTACCGCCACGCTTCAGACCCGGTGACGCGTCCTGGTTGATGAAATCAACGTGGATGAACAGGTTGATCCGGCTGTCATCCGCCAGACGCATAAAGTCGATATGCGTCGGCAAATCACGCACCACATCGCGCTGCACGCCACGACAGATCACATGCACATCCTTCATGCCTTCAACCTTCAGGTTGATCAGCGTCGAAAGGAAGCGCCCTGCCTTCAGGCGTTTCAGCAGCATATTGTATTGCAGCTTGATTGGCGCAGGCTCTTGACCTGCGCCGTAGATAATGCCGGGTACGAAGCCTTCACGACGGGCTTGACGGGCGGCCCCCTTGCCTGTCCCCGTCCGTACCTCGGCCACAAGATCAGGGATCTGGCGTGCCATGGTTGTTCTCCAATAAATAAGTCCGCCGCCCTCCAAGGGTGTGCGACGCGACTGGCGGGCTATAGAGCGGATTTCCCCGTGGGGAAAGAGCAAATGCAGCAAGACCGGCTGAATTTTCGCAGAAAATTCGTCTCCCTCCAGCACGAATTCTCTGCGATAATTCTGGCGGGCATGCCACGCGCAGGCTAACTGCACCGCATGACACATGGCTTTTTCTCCACCATCCGCACCGCCCGCAGCGGCATTGCTGCCTTTTCCGCCATGGGAGTGGTCTGGGGCAGCTTTGCCGCCTGCCTGCCCGACATCATCACATTGCTGCAGATCGACGAATCGCGTCTTGGCCTTTTGCTGCTGATGACCCCGATTGCTGCCGTTACGGCCATGCTGGCCGCCCCCCGCATTGGTGATGCGCTGGGCCCTGTCGCACTGCCTGTTGCTGTCTCGCTCATGGCCATGGCCTTTGTCCTGCCCGGTCAGACCACCTCGCTGATGCTGTTCCCCTTCGCCATGATGGCCTGCGGGGCCGCCACCGGCCTGACCGATGTGCTGATGAACGCCCGTGTCGCCGCACTGGAAAACGCGCGTGGCGTGCCACTGATGAACCTCACCCATGCCGCATATTCCTTTGGCTACGCCGGTGGCGCTGTCACCGTGGGCCTCATGCGCAATGCCGGTTGGGCCCCAGCATGGGTGCTGGGCACGATGGCGCTGGTGGCCTTTGCCTTTGCCCTGCTGACCATCGAACGCGATGGCCGCGTCGAGGGGCTGGTGCAGCCCAAAGGCCAAAAGGCCAGCGCGTTGGGTTGGGTGCCCGTCATTGGTGGCGGCATGGTGCTGATCGCCTTCCTGACCGAAAATGCCGCCGAAAACTGGAGCGCCCTGCACATCGAGAAAACCCTTGGCGGCAGCCCCGCAGAAGGGGCGATGGGCCCCGCCACACTCGCCCTGACCATGGGCTTTGCCCGGCTGGTGGGCCAAGGTCTGGCCAGCCGCATCGACCCGATGACCCTGCTGCGCACAGGCGCCGTCATCAGTGCCATGGGCGCGCTGATTGCCGCCTTGGCCACCAGCCCGTTCATGGCCTATGCCGGATTCATCGTGATGGGTGTCGGATCATCCGTCATCGCCC
Organism: Rhodobacterales bacterium; assembly: GCA_031385205.1. Classification (GTDB taxonomy): domain Bacteria; phylum Pseudomonadota; class Alphaproteobacteria; order Rhodobacterales; family Rhodobacteraceae; genus JAAFHS01. The sequence goes on along the minus strand of JANNBG010000343.1, from coordinate 102 downwards.
CCACCGCCTTTTCACTTGTCGGCCAGATGGCCCCCCCACAGGCCCGCGCCCGCGCCGTCGCCCGCGCCACATTGCTGGGGTATTTCGGCTATTTCTTCGGCC
>JANNBG010000238.1:0-4148 GCA_031385205.1 Rhodobacterales bacterium | reverse complement strand
TTCGCGGCATCCAAGGGGGGATGAGGCGGATTTCCTGAATACGGCGTGGACGATCAATGTGCTGCGGGGGCTGGTGTTATGGTTGGCGACCTGTGCGGTGGCATGGCCTGCGGCATCTTTTTATGCAGCACCGGAGTTGGCGATGCTGCTGCCGGTGGCGGGGCTGACGTTGCTGATTGCGGGGTTCAACCCGACGCGGATTGATACGGCGAATAGGCATTTGCTGCTGGGGCGGGTGACGGTGCTGGATTTGATGGCACAGGTGATTGGGATTGTGGCGATGGTTGTTTTGGCTTTCGCCCTGCGGTCGGTGTGGGCGCTGGTAGTGGGGGCGCTGCTGGGGTCTATGGCAAAGCTGGTGCTGACATGGGCGTATCTGCCGGGGATGCGGAATGGATTGCGGTGGGAACGGGCGGCGGCGTTTGATCTGGTGCATTTTGGGAAGTGGATATTTGCGTCAACGGCCTGCGGGTTTTTACTGTCACAAGGGGATAAGGCGATCTTCGGGGCGCATCTGAGTTTGCAGGCGCTTGGGGTGTATAACATTGGCTTCTTTCTGGCGTCGTTTCCGATCATGCTGGGCGGGGCGGTGACGGGGCGGATTTTGATCCCGCTGTACCGGGATCATCCGCCGGGGCGGTCTGTGCAGGATTTTGCGCGGCATCGGCGGATGCGGTTTGGGTTATCGGTGGGGTTGACCCTGTTGCTGGGTTTGCTGGCGTTTGGCGGCGTGGCGCTGGTGGGGGTGATGTATGACGCGCGGTATCAGGCGGCGGGGGCAGTGGTTGTGGCAGTGGCCTGCGTGCAGATGATCGCAGTGGTGGGGATGACGTATGACCAGTCGGCGCTGGCGGGGGATGATGCGCGGGGGTATTTCCTGCTGATGGCGGCGAAGGCCGGGTTGCAGACGGTGGCGTTTCTGGTGGGCATATCGGTGGCAGGATTGGCAGGGGCGCTGGTGGGGCAGGGGATTGCCTTGGCGGTGGCGCATCCGTTGATTATCTGGCTGGCGCGGCGGCATGGGGCGTGGGACGCGCTGCATGACGGGGTGATGGGTGCGGTGGTAAGCGTGTGGATTGCTGGGGCTGTGTGGTGGAATTGGGGTGCGCTTGCGGGGTTGCATTTCTGACGGGTCTAGATGCCTTGGGCCAGCCTGTGAAGACCGGGGAGGACCAGATGTGGAGGCAAGTCAGGGTATTCGTCGGGCTGGGCGGTGCGGTTGATCCAGATGGTGCGAAAGCCAAAGCGCGTGGCACCGGCGATATCCCAGCGGTTTGATGACTGGAACGACACTTCGCCCGGCTCGAGCCCGAAGTGCGCGGTTGCCATGGCATAGACCTTTGGGTCAGTCTTGAAGCGGTGAAGTGCGTGGACGGACAGGACGGCGTCAAACATCGCAACCAACCCGGCGTGGTCGAGTGCGGCCTGCAGCATGCGGTCAGTGCCGTTTGACAGGATGGCGAGTTTCGCGCCCGTGGCTTTCAGCGCAAGTAATGTGGGTGCGACGTAATCATAAGCTTCAACCCGGTCATAGGCGGCGAGCAGATCGGCACGCAGCGGGGCATCGGTGATGCCGCATTTTGACATGGCGAAGTCGAGCGCCTGCGCCGTGACCCGTTCAAAATCGAGATAGGCATCGGTGAGCGTGCGGACCCATGTGTATTCAAGCTGTTTGATGCGCCAGATATCGGAGAGGTGACCCGCCTGATCGCCGATGCGATGCCCATGGCGGCGCACGGCGGAATGCACATCAAAGAGGGTGCCGTAGGCGTCGAATACATAGGCTTTCATGATGCTGATCCTTGATGGGGCATTGGACTGTCGTGATACAGTCAACACCTGACGAGCGCGCGGCGGCAAGGGCTACGATTGGCCGTGCGGATCGTTCGTTGCTGAATGCAGTCGCGTTTGGGGCGTGTTGCTGCCATGGTGTTTCTGTAACCGCGACTGCGATATGAGTGGGACCATGCTGATCGAGCCGACGCGCCTGCCTGATGTGATGATCCTGACGCCACAACGCTTTGGCGATGCGCGGGGTTGGTTTTGTGAAACATGGAATGCGGGGCGGATGGCATCTGCGGGTTTTGAGATGGCATTTGTGCAAGACAACCATTCGATGTCTGCGGCTGCTGGCACGTTGCGGGGGCTGCATTACCAGAAAGCACCCCATGCGCAGGATAAACTGGTGCGCTGCACAAGGGGGGCCATTCTGGATGTGGCGGTGGATTTCAGGGTGGGGTCGCCTGCGTTTGGGCAGTGGGTGGGAGTGGAGCTGACAGCAGAGAACGGGCGGCAGTTGTTGGTGCCGAAGGGGTTTCTGCACGGGTTTGTGACGCTGAAGCCGGATACGGAGGTGCAGTACAAATGCACGGATGTGTACGCACCCGATTGCGACGGTGCGGTGCGGTGGGATGACCCGGAGATCGGGATTGACTGGGGGGTTAGCGCGCCCGTGCTGTCGGCCAGGGATGCGGCGGCGCCGTTGTTGCGGGATGCGCCACGGCCGTTTGTGTGGGGTGGGGCATGAAGATTCTGGTGACGGGGGGCATGGGGTTTATTGGCTCTGCCGTGGTGCGGTTGGCGGTGGCGCGGGGGCATGAGGTGATCAATCTGGATGCGATGACCTATGCGGCGTGTGAGGCGAATGTGGCGAGTGTGGCGTCGTCTAATCTTTATACGTTTGAGCAGGCGGATATCCGGGATCGTGCAGCACTGGATGCGGTGTTTGCGACGCACAGGCCGGATGCAGTGATGCACCTTGCGGCGGAAAGCCATGTGGACCGCAGCATCGACGCGCCGGGGGATTTTATGGCGACGAATGTGATGGGGACGTTTCATATGCTGGAGGCAGCGCGGGCCTATGGCGGGCCTGCGGGGTTTCGGTTTCACCATATCTCGACCGATGAGGTGTTCGGGTCTTTGGGGCCGACGGGCACGTTTACCGAGGACACGCCCTATGCCCCGAACTCCCCCTATTCGGCGTCGAAAGCGGCCAGTGATCACTTGGTCAGGGCCTGGCATGCGACGTATGGCCTGCCGGTGGTGATGACAAATTGTTCCAATAATTACGGTCCCTATCACTTTCCTGAAAAGCTGATCCCGGTGGTGATTTTGAACGCTTTGGCGGGGAAGCCGATCCCGGTGTATGGGCAGGGCGTGAATGTGCGCGATTGGCTCTATGTGGAGGACCATGCGGATGCTTTGCTGTGCGTGCTGGAGCTTGGCCGGGTGGGGCGCAGTTACAACATTGGTGGCGAAAATGAGGCGCGGAATATTGATCTGGTGCAGATGATCTGCGGGCTGCTGGATGAGATGCGGCCCACGGGGGCACCACATGCGCGGTTGATTACGTTCGTGGCGGACAGGCCGGGGCATGATCTGCGTTATGCGATTGATCCGGCACGGATACGAGATGAACTGGGCTGGCGGCCTTCGGTAACATTGGAAGAAGGGCTGCGGCGGACGGTGGCGTGGTATCTGGCCAATGAGGCATGGTGGGGGCCGTTGCAGGGGCGGTCTGGCGTGGGGCAAAGGTTGGGTGGGCGATGAGGGTTTTGGTGTTTGGCGAAACGGGGCAGGTGGCGCGGGAGTTGATCCGGCGGGTGCCTGTGGGCGTGGAGGTCACGGCTTACGGGCGTGATGTGGTGGATCTGGAGCGGCCGTCGGACTGCACCGAGATTGTGATGGGCGCAGAGGTGGACGCGATCATCAATGCGGCGGCCTATACGGGGGTGGATGCGGCAGAGGCGGAGCCAAAGCTGGCGATGACGGTGAATGCGGCGGCCCCTGCGGCGATGGCGCGGGCGGCAGCGGCGCGAGGGATACCGTTTCTGCATCTGTCAAGCGATTATGTGTTTCCGGGTGTGGGGGACGCTGCTTGGAAGCCCGAAGATGAGACGGGGCCGATCAACGCCTATGGGCGTACGAAGGCGGAGGGTGAGGTGGGGGTGCTGATGGGCAGTCGGCGGCATCTGATTTTGCGCACGTCATGGGTGGTGTCGGCGCATGGGGCGAATTTTGTAAAGACGATGCGGCGGTTGGGGGCCACGCGGAAAGTGCTGAATGTGGTGAGCGATCAGGTTGGCGGGCCGACACCTGCGGCGTCTATTGCGGATGCCCTGTATACCTGCGCGCGGGCGATGGTGGGG
>JANNBG010000235.1:0-4667 GCA_031385205.1 Rhodobacterales bacterium | reverse complement strand
ATTGCGGCAGGCGATTTCGTGTTCTGAACCCTCTTTTACAAAAGGACTTGTTGCCATGGCATTCTTCAACATCTCCGGCAATCTCGGGCAGCTATCGCTTGGCGCGAACGACCAGCTTTATCTGGCGCCTACCGGCAGTATTATCAGCGCTGGTGCCCCCATCCTCATGGGCAGCAATGCCAGTTTCAACGTTGATGTCGCGATCGATGGCAGGGTAATTGGCACGACCCCTTCGGCGGTCATCCTGTTGAACGGCACGAACGCGGCGGGGTCCGTTACGGGTGTCGGCTCATATCAGGTCAGCATCGGCGCAACGGGGGTCGTGCGGTCCATCACGGCTGGCTTGGGTATCCTGACGGTGGGCACGCAAAACACCGTCGTGAACAACGGGCTGGTGGATACGATCGGCACTGGCATCGTGAATAATGGCAGCGGTTACACCCTGCTGAATACCGGCACAGTCACATCACGCGCAAATGGCATCAGTGTTGTCGGCGGGACGTCGATTGTCACAAATACCGGCAGCATCGGCAGCGTGCTTGACGCGGCTATCGACATGTTTGGCAACAGCAATACTCTGCGCAACAGTGGCACCTTAAGCGGCAACATCGGCATCAACGTGGACGGTGACAGCACGACCGTCATCAACAGCGGGCAGATCATCGCCGCATTTGGTGTGACGCTGGATGGTGCTGACAACATCTTTACTAACACTGTCGGGGGCAGTGTCGCAGCGACGATAGGCCTTTTGCTGGATGGTGCTGGGATTGCGACGCGGGTGACGAATGCTGGCAGCCTGATGGGTGCCGTCGTCGGGATCATTGCGGCGTCTGCAAGCACACAGATCACCAACCACGGCGTGATTGAAGGCGCGCATGGTTCGGCCATTCAGGCGACCGATACGGCCATATCGGTCAGTATCGTCAACACGGGCACGATCCGGGGCAATGGCCTGATTGCGGGGGGCTTCATCGCGATTGAAGGCGATATTGGGGTAGAGACGATCACGAATACGGGCGTGATGATCGGGGGCCTGACTTTGGCGGCTGGAGCAGACGTGGTCACAAACACAGGCATCATCCGGGGCAATGTGGATATGGGCGCGGGTGCGGACCGGGTGACAGCACTGGAGGGGCGCATCTTTGGCAGCATTCTGAGCGGCGCGGGCAATGATACGGTCGTGGGCGGTGCGCAGGCGGATACGGTGCTGGGGGGTGTGGACAATGACCTGCTGCTGGGTGGTGCGGGTGATGATGACCTGCAGGGCGGCGCAGGCGCGGACCGCATCATCGGCGGGCTGGGCAATGACCGCATCACGGCAGGGGCTGGCACGGATGTGCTGGCGGGCGGGCTGGGCGCGGATGTGTTCGTGTTCACCAGCAAGGCGACGCTTGGCATTGGGGCGGGGCGCGACCAGATCACGGATTTTGCGTATGGGGTGGATGATCTGAACATGGTGTTCATGAACAGCTATATCGGATCGGCGGCTTTTACGGCGGCAGGGCAAGTGCGGTATGTGCAGGCGACGGGGGTTTTGTCGGGCAATACAGACGCGGATGTTTCGGCGGAATGGACACTGCTGCTGGTGAACAAGCCGGTGATTACGGCCAGCGATTTCGTCTTTTGAACACGCGCATTGTGCTTTGCGGTTCGCGAAAGGCAGGCTAGCCTGCCGCTGCGTTAACACAATGCAAAGGGTGCATTCATGGCTGTCGAATTCATTTCCACCGATATCGCCGTCGCGGGCGTGGCCCGCACGCTGGTGGCGGGTGACCTGCTGGTCATCCGCAATACGGGGTCACTGACCTCGACCACTGATGCCGCTGTCGTTCTGTCGGGCAGCGCCACACTGCGGGTTGAAGGCATGATCCATTCCGCTTCGCCGAACCTCGCCATCGTGGGCACGGCCGACTTTGGCATGACCATCGACGTGACGGCAAGCGGCAGCATCCTTACTGAAACCACCGCCATCCAGTTCAACAGCCCCGGCACCATCATCAACGCAGGGATGATCTCGACAGACAACAGTTTCGCGATACAGGTTGGTGGCGGCACTGTCATTACCAATTCCGGCCTGATCACAGCCCATGACCAAGCCATCATCGTCACAGGCATTACCGACGGCGGGGCGATCATAAACAGCGGGGTGATCCGCGCTGGCACGGGCATCGGCGATATAGTCAGCGGAAGCATCGCCATTGTTCTGCAAAACGCCACCGCGCGCATCACCAACACGGGCCTGATCGAATGTGTGAGCAGACAACCCGGCGGGCGGGCCATTCTCATCGACGCCGATATTGGCGCCGCCGGAACCGTGGTGATTGAAAATGCGGGCACCATCCGCAGCCAATCGACCGTCGCCATCGACGCAAGCCTTAATACACGCGACGGGCTGTTCATCACGAACACCGGCCTGATCACCGGGCTGACGCAAGCGATTGTAGGATCGAGCGTGGCCGATACCATCATCAACCACGGCACGCTGACGGTGACGGCGGATGGCGCGACGGGCGTGCGGCTGGGTGACGGGGGCGATACGCTGCGCAACCGGGGGGTGATCGAGACGCGGGTGGATATGGGCGACGGCGCGGATCAGTTTGACGGCAGCCAGAGCGATCAGGGCGACTATGTGTTTGGCGGGACGGGGGGCGACGCGCTGATCGGCGGGGCGTTTGACGATGGGCTGTATGGTGGCGACGACAACGACCGGACCTACGGCGGCGCGGGCAATGATGAGCTGATCGACAGTGGGGGGCAGGACACCATCTTTGGCGGCGCGGGCGATGATGTGATCGGGATTTTTGGCGATGAGGTCGGTTTCTTGTCAGGTGGTCTGGGCGATGACCGGATCGAGGGGTCCACGGCAAACGATATGCTGATCGGCAACGCGGGCGATGACACGCTGATCGGCGGGGGCGGGGATGATGTGTATGGCATCAGCGGGCTGTCGGATGTGGTGACGGAGCTGGTGGGCGGCGGTGTGGCGGACCGGGTGGAAAGCGGGGCGATCAGTCTGGACTTGAACCTGTATGCGTTCGTGGAACGGGCAACGTTGACCGGGATTGGTGCGTTGCGGCTGACGGGGAATGCGGGGGCAAATACGCTGGTGGGGAATGTGGCGGCAAATGTGGTCACCGGGGGTGCGGGGACGGATACGATTGCGGGTGGTGGCGGGGCGGATGTGATCACTGGGGGCACAGGACGCGATAGCCTGACGGGCGGTGCGGGGGCGGATGTGTTTGTGCTGTTGTCGGCGGCAGAAACAGGGCTGACGGCGGGCACGCGGGATAAGATCGTGGATTTCGTGGCGGGTCAGGATGACCTGCGGATGATCTTTATGGCCAGTTTCATCGGGGCAGCGGGTTTCACCGCCGCCGGGCAAGTGCGCTATGTGGCGGCAACGGGGTTGCTGACGGGCAATACGGATGCGGATGTGGCGGCGGAATGGGCGGTGCAGATGGCCACGGGGTTGGTGCTGACCAGCGGTGATTTCGTGTTCTGATAAAGCCGGTTTCGCAATGTCGGATGAGGCAAACGGGTTAGCGTGCTGTAAAGTTAACCTGCATCACCCAGTGCAAGGATCCTTTCTTGTCTACCTTTTTTCTGACCGCAGACCTGCAGAACACTGGCATCATCTAAGATATCGCCACCGGTGAGACGCTGGTGGTTCAGGCCGACATCGGATCGACCGATACCACCAGCATCTTCATGCAGAGCGGGCCAGCCCTGCGCGTCGAGGGGACGGTCTATGCCAATGACGCCAACTATGCCGTCGACGCCTTTGGCAGCATCGGGACGTCCGTCACCGTCACCGCAACCGGGCACATTTTTGCGCAATCTCAAACGGGGACCGCTGGCATATACTTTGGCAGCCTGGCCAACGTTGACAATGCAGGCACCCTGGAATGCAGGCTGGGGACTGCTATGGTGGCAGACGGCAACAGCACGGTCACCAACACGGGCCAGATCGTGGCGGGCGAAGCCGGCGTGGTCTTGTCAAACAACGGCACGGGCGGGGCGGTGTTCAACAGCGGGCTGATCCGGGCGGGCGCCAGCCCTGGTGGGAACAGTCTGTTGCAGTCAGGTGTGGTGGTGGCCTGCAATGATGTGTCGGTCATCAACACGGGCACGATCATCACGCAAAAGGCGGGGTTTGCGGCGGTGCGGGTGACCGAGGGCAACACGGCTACCTCCGGCGTGACGATAGATAACGCGGGCACCCTGACAGGGCCGCGTGGTTACAGCATCGACGCAGGGTCAGGCGACAGCATCGTGTCTGGCATCAAGGTTCTGAACACCGGCCTCATCACCGGCGGCATCCTTGCGATCCGTGGCAGTCTGGGCGGTGATACCGTGACCAATTTTGGCACGATCACCGTGCGATCAACGAACGCGCTGTCGATGGATTTAAACGATGGCGTCGATGTTCTGGTGAACAGTGGCGTAATCAACGGGTCTGTGGCACTTGGCTTTGACGCCGATCGGTATAACGGCAGGAACAGCACGGCAGGGGCCGATATCAACGGCGGCGCGGGGACGGACGACATCACCGGGGGTGCCTTTCATGACACGCTGCGTGGCGGGGCGGATACGTTGCAGGGCTTTGCGGGCAATGACAGCTTGAAAGGGGGTGCGGGCAAGGATGTCAAGGCCGGGGGCACTGGCGC
>JANNBG010000229.1:0-2041 GCA_031385205.1 Rhodobacterales bacterium | reverse complement strand
CCCTACATGGACCTTGAGGATATCAAGACCCGCGCCCGGCTGGATGTGCGCGCGCTCCGGCTTATCACCGCCGCCGATGCCGTGCGCAGCATGGGGTTGGACAGGCGGGCCGCCCTGTGGCAGGCGCGCGCGTTAAAGGATGCACCGGATTTACCCTTGTTTGCCCAAGGCCCGGATGAAGGCGATGACCATGTGGTCATCCTGCCCGCCATGCCTTTGTGCGAACATGTGGTTGCCGATTACCAGACGCAAAGGCTGTCACTGAAGGCGCATCCGATGGCCTTTCTGCGCGGCAGCCTGCGACGGCAGGGGTTTATTGCGGCCGATCAGCTGACGGATATCCGCAATGGGGCCGCCCTGCGTCTGGCGGGCGTCGTGCTGGTGCGCCAACGCCCCGGCACCGCCAAGGGCGTGTGTTTCATCACGGTCGAGGATGAAACCGGCGTGGCCAATCTGGTGGTCTGGCCCACCGTCATGGCGCAATTCCGCCGCGTGGTGATGACCGCGCGCGTGCTGGATATCGCAGGCGTGGTGCAACGCGCCGAAGGGGTCACCCATGTGGTGGTGCGGCATCTGGCGGACCGCAGTGATGTGCTGGCGCGGCTCGCCGACGGGCCGTTCACCGTGCCGTTTTCGCGCGGGGATGAGGTGGCACGCCCCGTGCCCCCCGCCACACACCGCCACCCACGCGATACAGAGGTGATCCCCAAGTCACGCGATTTTCATTGAATTTTGGCAGACCTCGTCACCATGTTCTGCCCCAATACCAACAGTCTTGATCCACGCCCGCAAACACCCTAACCTCGACCCAATCACCAAATTTGCTTCACAGGACATTCGATCATGGTAGGCACACCCGGCATCAATTTTGGCGACCTGCTGCTGACCAACGCGGGCGAGACATTCCGCACCAGCATGCTGACCGTGGCACAGAAAGAGCGGTTTACCTACATCTACGGTCTTGGCGGCAACGATACGATGATCGTGAATACATTGGCCTATATCCCCTCCATCATGATCGGTGACGATGGCGATGACCTGATGAAAATCACGGTCGCCCTTCCGTCGCTTCCGGGTGAAAGCGGGATAGACTTTGTTGGCGGCGAGGGGTCTGATACCCTCTTTGGGTCCACCAACGGCGACTTTTTGGCCGGTAACACGGGCGCTGACCGCATTCTGGGTGGCGGCGGGAATGACTACATCTCCGGTGGTGCCGCCGCCGACCGCCTGACGGGTGGGGGTGGCAGCGATACCTTTAACTACGGCAATTTTGATTACTACAGGCGCGGTGCCACGCTTTATGTGACAGCAAACATGGGGCGCGACACGATCACGGATTTCAACCCCAGCGGAACCAAGGCCGACAAGATCAAGATAAATGTTGGCGTGATGTACCGCGACCTCGACATCAGGCAAGTCGGTGATGACGTCATCATCAGGGCCCATAAGGACGACATTCCCGTCTTCTTGAATGATGCCGCGTCCCTCGTTGATTTTTCCACCACCATCGTCTTGGAAAACGTCGACATCGCCGACATCGGACGCGGAGACTTCATCTTTCTCTGACACCGCATGGTCCCCATAGACGGCCCCCACCCTGCCCGCCTATGCTGCCCGCCATGTCCTGTGACCTTGTCATCTTTGATTGCGACGGCGTGCTGATTGATAGCGAAGTCATCAGCGCCCACATGCTGGTCACCGAACTCGCCGATTATGGCGTCAGCATTGACCTGCCCTATGTCACCCGCACATTTCTGGGCCGCAGCTATCCCACCGTGCTGCGCGAAGTCCGCACCACCTTTGGCGTTACCCTGCCTGACCGGTTCGAGGCCGACTACCGCGCCCGCCTGCTGGCAGCCTTTGCGACCGACCTGCGCATCATGCCCGGTGTGGCGGGTGTGATTGCCGGCCTGCAGGTGCCCTATTGTCTTGCCACGTCCTCCAGCCCTGAACGCCTTGCCCATTCGATGGCCCTGACCCAGCTTGCCGGCCTCTTCACGGGCCGCTGCTTTACGGCCAGCATGGTGGCGCGTGGCAAACC
>JANNBG010000204.1:0-11976 GCA_031385205.1 Rhodobacterales bacterium | reverse complement strand
GTCGATCGCATCGTCAGCAGGCGGGGGCGGACAAGCGGGTTTTGCTGATCGACCCGTTGGCAGCCTATGGCGGGCATGCAAAGCGCAATGAATTCAGCGCATCGAACGGGCAAACGCTGATCGGCTATGGTGGCAGCCAATCCATGCAGACGCCCAGTTATTTCAGCGCGGCAGTGGTGAAACTGCTGGCGGATGTGGGGATTGAACCGGCAAAGTTCGAGGCGTTTTATGACCAGAAATGGGCTGAGACGCGGGGGCTTTCTGGGGCGGTGTTCTTTGCGCGTGAGCAGTGGGGGATAGATAAGCTGGTCGTGCAGGGCGATGATACGGCAGCCTGGGTGGCGCAGACGCCGATGAACGACAAAGCGAAGGCAGACCTGATCGCGCTGATCGATGCACCGGGGGATTATATGCCGGGGCTGACAGTGGAGGAAAAGCTGAAGAAGCTGTCAGAGATCACTTATGCGCAGTTCCTGTTAGATTACGTAAAAGCAGACCCGCAACTTGTTGATTACTTTCAGTCATCGACCACGGGCTATTTCGGGGTCGGCATTGATGCAACGACGGCCCTTGATGCGCGCGGCAACTGGAACCCCGGATTTGACGGCATGGGGTTGGGGGATGCCGTTTATCCGGCTCACAGTCCGTCAGGGCGGTTGGCGTTTACCGACCCGGACGCCTATATTTACCACTTTCCCGATGGCAATGCGGGCATCGCGCATGCCCTGATCCGCGCGCTGATCCCCACAGCCAATTCTGGCACGACGATGGAGGATTTGGCGACAGTTGCCACGGATTATGCGGCGCTGGATGTGGCGGAGAACGCGGTGCGGGTGCGATTGAATTCCACGGTCGTGAAGGTCGCGCATCATGCGGACAAATCAGCGGTCACGGTGACCTATGCCGATGCGGCGGGCAAACCAATGGCGGTGACGGCGGGGCATGTGGTGCTGGCCTGCTGGCACCGGGTGATCCCCTATCTGACGGATGAAATCAGTGCAGCGCAGGCAGAGGCGCTGGATGACCAGCAAAAGGTGCCCTTGCTGTATACCAACGTGCAATTACGAAACTGGGAGGCGTTTGATGCGCTGAAGATCGAAGGGTTTGAAGCAAAGGGCATGTTCTGGAGCGGGGCGGAGATTGATTTTCCGGTGTCGATGGGCAGCTATAAGTTTGCAGATAAGCCGAGCGACGCGGTGATCCTGCACCTGTCGAAGGTCATGGTGGAACCGGGGCTTTCGGCAAGGGAACAGGCGCTGGCAGGCAAGCGTGCGCTGATGGGCCTGACGTTTGAGGAGATGGAGCGGGATATCCGCGATATGCTGGACAGGGCATTGGCGGGGTCCGGTTTTGATCCGGCCCGGGATATCGAAGGGATCACGGTCAACCGCTGGGCGCATGGGTATGCGTATGAATATATGCGCCCCTGGGATGCGTTCTGGCCGGATGGGGAATTGCCAATCGTGAAGGCGCGGCAACCCTGGGGGCGTATTGCCATCGCTAACAGCGATAGCGGGGCTTATGCCTATGCGCATTCGGCGATGGATCAGGCGGTGCGGGCGGTGCGCGATTTGCTGGGCGTGCCGGATAATGCGCCGGCGTTTGCCACGTTTCCGGGGCCGCCGCTGGACAAGTTGGGGCTATAGGACATGCAGATCATGTGGCTGGGCCATTCGGGCTTTCGCATTGCAATCGCCGATCAGGTGTTGCTGATCGACCCGTGGTTGACGGGCAATCCGTCCTTTCCTGCGGTGCGTGAAGCAGAGGCGGTGGCGGGCACCACGACGATCCTCATCACCCATGCGCATGGCGACCATTATACCGATGCGGTGCGTCTGTCGGCTTTGACCCGCGCACCCATTCTGGCCGTGCATGAAATTGCCGAGGTGATCGACCATGGTGGTGTGGGCAGTGCCATCGGCTTTGGCCGCGGCGGCACCATCACGCGGGGTGGAGTCAAGATCAGCATGGTACCGGCCAGCCATTCCAACAGTTTCGACAATGATCCCGGCAACCTGCGTATGGCGGGGGCGGAATGCGGATACATGATCGCGGGTGAGGGGCATGTGATCTATGTCACGGGCGATACGGGCATCATGGCGGATATGGGCTGGATGGGTGAGTATTATGCGCCCGATATCGGCGTCTTGTGCTGCGGTGGGCATTACACGATGGATATGGCGGGGGCTGCCTGGGCGGCAAAGCGGTTCTTTGATTTCAAGACGGTGATCCCGTGCCATTACAAAACCTTTGGCCTGCTGGCACAAAGCGCGGATCCGCTGGTGGCGGGCCTGCCGGGGGTGCAGGTGTTGGTGCCTGCGGTGATGGAGGCGGTCGAAGTACCACCACGATAACAGGACCGGCAGGCTGTAAGGCTGTAAAAAAAATCGCTTGCCTGAAAGAGCGCACCGACGTTAGCGTGATAGAAACATTCCGCATTTGAACCGCTGACTTTATCATTCTGATTTTCGACCACGTTTCAGAAGGGTCAGGTCGCATTGCATAGGAGAGATTGAACCATGGTTGTAAACACCCGCCTTGGCACTGACGGCGATGATACAATTGCCGGGACGGACTCTGCATTTGACTATAAAATTTATGGCTATGGTGGTGTAGACAGCCTGACGGGTGGTCAGAATAACGACACGATTTATGGTGGTGCAGAAGACGACATCCTATCTGACCGGGCTGGCCAGACAGGAAAACTTTATGGCGGCACAGGGAAAGACACCTTCCAGATCGCATCCGCAACCCAGAACGCTATTTTTGACCTCTTTGGTGGCAGCGGCACAGATAAGGTCGAAGCCCGCTTCATTTCGGCTGACGCGCAGGTGAACCTTGTGACGGGATTGATGACCCAAGGTCAATTGACGGCAAACCTGACCAGCATCGAAATTGCAGAAGGTGGCGACGGCAACGACACGCTGGTGGGCAGTGATAACCACACGCTTTATGGCGGTAGCGGGTCCGACAATCTGAGCTTTATTGGTGGTGAGGGCAGCGAAGCCTATGGTGGCAGTGGGGGTGATACCTTGCTGGGCCAGTCGGGCGCAGAGGCGCTGTTTGGCGATGCGGGCCGGGATACCATTTATGGCGGCGATGGCGCGGACAACCTTTATGCAGGCGAAAGCGGTGCGTCATCGGGCCTGGAAAGCCTGTTTGGCGGGGCCGGGGCCGATACGCTGTGGGGTGACGCCTCCAGCACGGCCACTTATTTTTCCGGCGGCAGGGGTGATGACATGCTGCGCGTCGGCAGCCTGCGTCACACGGGGGATGACTACTACGGCGGGGATGGCAGCGATACCGCAACGTTCAGCGAATTGACGCGGGGGGCGGTGATCCGTGTGGGAGGCACTGGAACCGCGACCTTTGGCACCAATGTCAGCGATTTCACATCGATCGAGAATGTGACGGGCACGCAAGGGGCCGACAGCATCGTCGGGGGTGCGGGGGCAAACCGTCTGAACGGGCATTTGGGCAACGACAGCCTTTATGGCGGCGGCGGGAATGATACGCTCTTGGGCGATGTCGGGCGTGATCTGCTGTCAATTTCAGCCGGGATTGCAGGTCTGTATGGTGGCGATGATGATGACCGCCTGCTGGTGACGGCGGGAATTTCGGGCGGTGGCACGATCAATGGCGGGGCGGGGACCGATACGCTGGAAGTGACATCATCGGCGGGCTGGGCGATTGATCTGGTGGCCGAGGAACTGGTGGAGCAGGGCAATACGGTTGCGCTGCGCGATATGGAAATCATCCTTGGTGGCGTGGGAAATGACACGATCACGGGTGACACGCTTGCCAACAGTTTCACGGGTGGGCGCGGCAATGACGGGCTGTTTGGCGGCAATGGGGCAGATACGTTGATTGGTAGTGATGGTAACGACACGCTGATAGGTGGGTCTGGTGATGATGTGTTCAGCATCGGCACGGATGGTGATGCGGAGTCTATCGACGGCGGGTCTGGCAAGGATAGTCTGACGCTGATCGGCAGTTTCGGGTGGACATTGCTGGCAACCGGCCTTGCGAACGAGACAGCCGGGCAAACGTCGATGAGCTTTGTGGGCATCGAGGTGCTGGTGGGCACGACGTTGGCCGATGTGGTGGAAGAAGACGGATCCCTGAATGAAATCACGCTGAAACAAGGCAATGACGTGATCGTCGATAACGGCTTCAACTCGCTGGAGGACATCTTTGATGGCGGAAGCGGATCGGACACGCTCGATCTGTCAAATGCGACGGGTGGGCGGGTGGTCAACCTGGGGGCCGAGACATTCGACGGAAATGGTGCCTTACGCAGTTTTGAAAACCTGGTGGGCGGGGTTTTCGCAGACAATCTGACAGGCTCTACCGGGCGGAACACGCTGACGGGTGCGGGCGGGGATGACAGACTGACAGGCGATCTGGGCAATGACAGCCTGTTTGGCGGCGATGGCATGGACAGCGTTGTGGGCGGAGCAGGGCTCGATTCGTTGGATGGCGGGTCTTTGCTGGATGCGCTGTTCGGGGGCGATGGGAATGACACGCTGAATGGTGGCACAGGTGGCGACTTTTTGTATGGTGGGGCCAATAGAGATGTGCTGCGTGGGGGCGATGACGGGGACCGTCTGTTTGGCGGGTCGTTCGGCGACACGTTGCAAGGCGATGCCGCCAACGACACACTGACAGGTGGTGCGGGCAAAGACAGCATGACGGGCGGCACGGGGATGGACCGGTTTGTCTGGACCGATATCACGGATGGTGGCATTGGCGAGGACGCAGATGTGATCAGCGATTTTGCGACGGGTGAAGACAAGCTGAACCTGAGCGCGATAGACGGGCTGACGTGGATTGATACGGCGGCGTTCTCCAACCTTGCGGGTCAGGTGCGGCAGGCGACCAGCGGCGGGACGACGGTGATTTCCGTTGATACGGACGGGAATGCCGTGGCGGATATGGAAATCGTGTTGCAAGTGGCCTTGACGGGCATCGTGGCGGGTGACCTGCTGCTGTAACGCAAGAAAAAACCCCACAACCATTGCTGGATGCGGGGTTTTTCTTTTGAAATTGGTGCCCAGAAGAGGACTCGAACCTCCACGCCTTGCAGCGCTGGTACCTGAAACCAGTGCGTCTACCAATTCCGCCATCTGGGCGTGCCGGAGGTGGATAGCCGGGGTGCAAGGTGGTGTCAACGTGGAAAAGGGGGGATTGCGGGAAGTCGGTCTGGCGCGGAATATGTGGCCAAACGGGAGAGCGCGATGACCGTGACGCGGGATGACATTGAGGCGGCGGCGGGGCGTATCGCGGGGTATGTGCGGGCAACAACTGTGCTGGAGTTGCCAAGGGGAGCCCTTGGTGGTGATTGGGTGCCGGTGTTCAAGCTGGAATACCTGCAGCATGCGGGGTCATTCAAACCCCGCGGGGCGTTCAACAATCTGCTGTCGCGTGATGTGGGGTCTGCGGGGGTGGCGGCGGCTTCGGGGGGCAACCATGGGGCAGCCGTGGCCTATGCGGCGCGGGTTCTGGGGCATCAGGCGCGCATCTTTGTGCCGGAGATTTCCGCGCCTGCCAAAGTAGCGGCGATCCGGCGCTTTGGGGCGGATGTGGTGATTGGCGGGGCGCGGTTTGATGATGCGCAGGCGGCCTGTGATGCCTATGTGGCGCAGACGGGGGCGATGAAGGTGCATCCCTTTGCAAGTGAGGCGACGATTGCGGGGCAAGGCACGCTGGCACGCGAATGGCAGGCACAGACGCGCATTGATACGGCACTGATTGCGGTGGGTGGTGGCGGGCTGATTGCGGGGGCTGCGTCCTGGTGGGGCAAGGATGTGCGGGTTGTGGGGGTGGAGCCTGCGGGGTCTTGTGCCTTGCATAGCGCACTTGCAGCGGGTGGGCCTGTGACAGTGGAGGTGCATTCGGTGGCGGCAGATTCGCTGGGGGCAAAGAACGTGGGTGATGTGGTTTACGCCCATTGCGCGGGTGTGGTGGACCGTGTGGCACTGGTGCCTGATGTGACGATCATAGCGGCGCAGAAATGGCTGTGGCAGGAATTGCGCGTGGCATCAGAACCGGGGGGTGCGGCGGCCTTGGCAGGGGTGATGTCGGGGGCGTATGTGCCTGCACCGGGGGAACGGGTGGGGATTTTGTTATGCGGGGCGAATGTTGATCTGGACAGGCTGGCCGCTTTGTAACTTGGCACGGCGCGCAGAGGCGTTTATTCAAAGGCCAACAGTGAAGGGGGCCACGCCCATGACCAAACTTGTGACGATCATTGGCGGATCGGGCTTTGTGGGCCGCTATATCGCGCGGCGCATGGCGAAAGAGGGCTGGCGCGTGCGGGTGGCGGTGCGCAGGCCGAATGAGGCGCTGTTTGTGCGGCCTTACGGGGCGGTTGGTCAGGTGGAACCTGTTCAGTGCAATATCCGGGATGAGGCGAGCCTGCGCAGCGTGATCCGCGGGGCGGACGCGGTGGTGAACTGCGTGGGCATTCTGAACCGGGCGGGCAAGAATACGTTTGATGCGGTTCAGGCGGAAGGCGCGGGCCGGGTGGCGCGGATTGCGGCGGCTGAGGGGGTGGCGCATCTGGTGCAGGTTTCGGCGATTGGCGCGGATGCGGGGTCTGCCAGTGCCTATGCGCGGACCAAGGCCAAGGGAGAAGCGGCGGTTTTGGCGGCGTTTCCGGGGGCGATGATTTTGCGACCGTCGATTGTGTTCGGCAATGAGGATGGGTTCTTTAACCGCTTTGCGGCGATGGCGCGGTTTGGGCCGGTACTGCCGGTGGTGGGGGCTGCTACGCGGTTTCAGCCGGTGTTCGTGGATGATGTGGCGCAGGCTGCGGTGAAGGGTGTGCTGGGGGCAAGCGGCACCTATGAATTGGGTGGGCCGGATGTCGAGACATTCCGTGCGCTGATGGGGCGGATGCTGCATGTGATTCAGCGGCGCAGGTTGGTGGTAAGTATGCCGTTCTTTGTGGCCAGCCTTATGGGCGGTTCGTTTGATTTTCTGCAGTTCGTGACGGGTGGGTTGTTCAACAACGGCCTCATCACGCGCGATCAGGTGGCGAACCTGCGGCGTGATAATGTGGTAGCCCCTGATGCGAAAACCTTTGCGGATCTGGGGATTACGCCGACGTCGATGGACTCTGTGCTGCCAGAATACCTGTGGCGCTATCGGCCATCTGGCCAATACGCAGCCATCAAGGATTCGGCCAAAAACCTGAGGAAAGTGTAATCTTGGACAACGCGATTGTTGCGGGGCTTCTTGGGCTGCTTGAGGGCCTGACGGAGTTCATTCCGGTGTCTTCAACCGGGCATCTGCTGCTGGCGGAGCATTTTCTGGGGTTTGGTGATGGGTCTGCTGCGGCCAAGACCTTTGCAATTGTGATCCAGCTGGGTGCGATTTTGGCCTTGGTTTTCGTTTATGCCAGCCGGTTGTGGCAGGTGTTTCGCGATGCGCCGCGCGATCCGGCGTCGTTGCGGTTTATTGTGGCCGTGCTGATTGCGTTCATTCCGGCGGTTGTGCTGGGGCTGCTTTTGCATGATTTCATCAAGGCGGTGCTGTTCGAAAGCCCCATGTTGATTGCGGTGATGCTGATCTTTGGGGGGATCGTGCTGGTGTTCATTGATCGGTTTACCCCCGTACCGCGCCATGATGACGCGATGAAACTGCCATTGCGGGTGGCGTTTCTGATCGGACTTGCGCAATGCGTGGCGCTGATTCCGGGGGTTTCGCGGTCTGGGGCGACGATTGTGGGGGCGCTGTTTCTGGGCGTGAACAAACGTGCAGCCGCAGAGTTTTCGTTCTTTTTGTCGATGCCGACGATGGCGGGTGCGGTTGCCTTGGACCTGTTCAAAAGCCGCCATGATCTGGACCTGAGCGCCATCAGCGATATCGCCATCGGTTTTGCCATGGCCTTTATCACGGCGCTTGTGGTGGTGCGTTGGGTGTTGGGGTTTGTCAGCCGCAATGGGTATGCGGTGTTCGGTTGGTGGCGAATCGTGGTGGGAACGGTGGCTCTGGTGGCCCTGTCGCTGGGTTAGGTATTACTTGCTGACCTAATATGGAGCAGATGAGGCAGTATTTCTGAACTGATCTGTAAATATCTGCCATTTAGGTCAGCATGGTTGACTTTTATTCCCTTTCTCCTTGGTTTATCACGCGTATGACCAAAGGTTTCCCCCAAGGATGCGCGTTATGGCAAAGCAAAAGATGCTCCAGTTCGTCACCACGGGACGCGAGACGCCAGAAAAGCGCCCACCATCCTTACGCGCACAGGATTTCCATGAGATTTACCGTGAGTACGCGAGTGACAAGGCGGCGGAGCAGGCGGGGCGGTGCAGCCAGTGTGGCGTGCCCTATTGCCAGACGCACTGCCCGCTGCACAACAACATCCCCGATTGGTTGAACCTGACGGCGCAGGGGCGGCTGCAAGAGGCGTATGAGCTGTCACAGGCCACGAACACCTTCCCGGAAATCTGCGGGCGGATTTGCCCGCAGGACCGTTTGTGCGAAGGCAACTGTGTGATCGAGGCGTCGGGCCATGGCACGGTGACGATCGGGTCGGTGGAGAAGTACCTGACGGATCTGGCGTGGGAAAACGGCTGGGTCAAACCCATTCGCCCCTATGCGGAACGCAGCGAAAGCGTGGGGATCATTGGTGCGGGGCCGGGGGGCCTGGCTGCGGCGGATGTGTTGCGCAGGGCAGGTGTGCAGGTGACGGTGTATGACCGATATGACCGCGCGGGTGGGCTGCTGACCTATGGCATTCCGGGGTTCAAACTGGAAAAGCCGGTGGTGATGCAGCGGATAGAACAGCTTGCCGATGGCGGTGTGCAGTTCGTTTTGAACTGCCGGGTGGGCGAGGATATCAGCTTTGACGCCATTCGTGGCCAACACGATGCAGTGTTGATTGCCACGGGTGTGTATAAATCGAGGGATATGGCGGCACCGGGGATGGCATTGCCCGGCGTTTTTCCGGCGCTGGAATTTCTTACGGCATCCAATCGCAAGAGCTTTGGTGATGAGGTCGAGGCGTTTGATAACGGCACGCTGAACGCGGCGGGCAAGCGGGTGGTGGTGATCGGCGGTGGTGATACGGCGATGGACTGCGTGCGCACAGCGGTGCGCCAAGGGGCGCTATCGGTGAAGTGCCTGTATCGGCGGGACAGGGCGAACATGCCGGGGTCGCAAAGGGAAGTGGCGAATGCAGAAGAAGAGGGCGTGGAGTTTGTCTGGCTGACGGCACCGCGCGGCTTTACCGGCGGCGATGTATTGGACGGGGTGCTGGTGCAGCGGATGCGGCTGGGCGACCCGGATGCCACGGGGCGGCAGGTGCCGGAGATCATTGAAGGCGCGGATTATGTGGAGCCTGCGGATTTGTGCCTGATGGCGTTGGGGTTTGAGCCGGAGGCGTTGCCAACGCTCTGGGGCGTGCCGGAGTTAAAGGTAACGCGCTGGGGCACGATAAGGGCGGATTTCCGCACGCATGAGACGAGTTTGCCGGGCGTTTATGCGGCGGGTGACATCGTGCGGGGGGCATCACTGGTCGTTTGGGCCATCCGCGATGGGCGGGAAGCGGCTGATGCGATGCTGGCCTATCTGGCGCAACCGGCGGCGGTGGCGGCAGAGTAAGGCAACAAAAGGAGACACCGATGATCCGTGCGATTGCCCTGCTGTGCCTGCTGCCCTTTCCGGCCGTAGCAGGCACATTTACCCCGCCTGAGGGCTGTACGCTGACCATGACGGTGCAGTCGCGGCAGTGCCGGGTGTCGAACCATTACACTTGTGCCGCAGATGGGCCGGGGATGCGCTGGCGGGCGGATTTTGATCAGGAGGGCATCTTTTTCTCATCCCAGATCGACAATGAAACGCAATGGACGGAAAGCCGCGATACCGACCCGCCGGTGGTGCAAAAGCTGGTGCCGGGGGCGAAAAACCCGGCGTCATTTTCGGGCCTGCTGGCGACGGGGCGGGATGACTTTGCCTTCGATCTGACGCGGGATGATGGCAATGACAGTACGGTGTCAGGCTTTGACAAGCTGACGGGCGATACCTTTGTGATCGACGGCATTCAGCTGCAAGGCACAGCGTTTGAGTTCACCGAGGTGGACCAGCAGGGCAACGTCACGCGGCGCAGCCGGGGGAATGAATACATCAGCGAGGAATGGCGGCTGTTTTTTGCGGGGCCATCGGAATGGGATCCGGGCGATGGGATTTACCTGCCGATGGACGGCAGCCCGTTGCAGTTCATCTTTCCGGGGGAACCTGGGTTCGGGGCAACGCAGCCGTTGTTTGAGTGCGATGATGTGTTGTCGTGGTCGGTGCCGGAAGCGGTGGTGATCCCTGCAAAGGCGGTGCGATGATCGACGGAACGCTTCATGGCCAGTGTCTGTGCGGTGCGGTGACCCTGCACATTGCGGGGGCGCATGACCCGCGCGTGGGGGCGTGCCATTGCCGGATGTGCCAGCGGTGGTCGGGGGGGCTGTTCCTATGTTTTGAGGTGGAGAGTGCGGGGTTGACGGTGACAGGGCCGGTGACGCGGCACCAGTCGTCGCACTTTGCGGAACGGGCGTTCTGTGCGGTCTGTGGCAGTCATTTGTGGCTGCGCGATACCGGGCCGGACGAGACGACCTATGAACTGATGCCGGGGTTGTTTGACGCAGCACGGCATTGGCCGCTGCGGTCCGAAGTCTATGCGGACCGTGCGATGGCGTCAGTGCGGTTGACGGGGGATCATCCGCGCGCGTCGCAGGCGGACTATGAAATGAAGAACTTGTTTGTGCCGAGGGATGTGCCATGACGATGATCGGCCCGCGCGAGGGTGGCTGTCTGTGTGGTGCGGTGCGCTATGTGGCGACGCAACTGCCGGACCATCTGCATGCGTGCCATTGCGGAAACTGCCGCCGAATTTCCGGGTCTGCGACGATCAGCGTGGTGGTGCCATACAGTGGGATGCGCATCACGGGTGTGGAACATGTGGGTGTATATACCTCGTCAGACTGGGCCACACGGTCGTTCTGCACGCGGTGCGGATCGGGCCTTTGGTACCGGTCGATTGGGGATGAGGCGGCCTTTGTCATTTCGGTGGGCACACTCGATGACCCGACCGGGCTGACGCTGGCCAAGGAAATTTATGTGGATTGCAAACCGGATGGCTATGCCTTTGCGGGTGACCATCCAAGACTAACACGCGCTGAATTTGAGGCGACGTGGAACGAAAATGCCGGGGAGTGAATGATAATGAATGATCATATCGGAATGGACTACGTGCAGCGCGAAGAAGCCAAACGCGCGTTCATGAATGAACATTCGCTGTACCGCGCGGAGGATGAGCATTCGTCTTGTGGTGTGGGCTTGGTTGTTTCCATCAACGGCAAGGCCAGCCGCCGCGTCGTGGAAAACGGCATCGCGGCGTTAAAGGCGGTGTGGCATCGCGGCGCCGTCGATGCGGATGGCAAGACGGGGGATGGGGCGGGGATTCATGTGCAGATTCCGGCGAAGTTTTTCTATGATCAGGTGCGGCGCACGGGGCATGAGCCGGACATGGCCAAGCTGATCGCGGTGGGGCAGGTTTTCCTGCCGCGCACGGATTTTGGCGCGCAGGAACGCTGCCGCACGATTGTGGAGACGGAAGTGCTGCGCATGGGGCACTACATCTATGGCTGGCGGCATGTGCCGGTGGATGTGTCGGTGCTGGGCGACAAGGCGAATGCGACGCGGCCGGAGATCGAGCAGATCCTGATCCGGTGTGACAAGGATATTGATGCGGACCAGTTCGAGCGGGAGCTGTATATCATCCGGCGTCGGATCGAAAAGGCGGCGTTGGCGGCGCAGATTCAGGGGGTGTATCTGTGCAGCCTGTCGTGCCGGTCGATCATCTACAAGGGCATGATGCTGGCCGAACAGGTGGCGGTGTTCTACCCCGATCTGATGGATGCGCGGTTTGAATCGGCGTTTGCAATTTATCATCAGCGGTATTCGACCAACACCTTCCCGCAG
>JANNBG010000191.1:0-6676 GCA_031385205.1 Rhodobacterales bacterium | reverse complement strand
AGGGCGTAAAGCCGGGGGATAGGGTGGCGGCACAGGTGGCCAAATCGCCCGCAGCACTGGCATTATACGGGGGATGCGTGGCGGTGGGGGCGGCGTTTTTGCCACTGAACACAGCCTATACAGCGGCGGAGGTGGGGTATTTCCTGACGGATGCAGAACCAGCGCTGTTTGTCTGTGACACGGCGCAAGATCCGGGTGCTGTGACGCTGGCGGACCTTGCGGGCCATGCACCGCTGACACACGCAGTGCCGCGCGATGTGGATGATCTGGCAGCATTGCTGTACACATCGGGCACCACAGGGCGATCCAAGGGGGCGATGCTGTCGCAGGGCAACCTTTTGTCAAACGCGCAGGTGCTGGTCGAAGCGTGGCGGTTTACGGACCGGGATGTGCTGCTGCACGCCTTGCCGATCTTTCATACCCATGGGCTGTTTGTGGCGAGCAATGTGAGCCTGCTGTCGGGCGGCGCGATGATCTTTTTGCACAGCTTCGATGCGGAGACGGTGCTGCGAATGATGCCACAGGCGACGGTGATGATGGGGGTGCCGACGTTCTATACGCGGTTGCTGGATGGGGTGACGCGAGCGAATACAGCGCATATGCGGCTGTTCGTATCGGGGTCGGCACCATTGCTGGCGGCGACACATGTGGAGTGGGAGACGCTGACGGGGCAACGTATTCTGGAACGCTATGGCATGACGGAAACCAACATGAACACGTCGAACCCCTATGATGGGGACAGGCGGGCGGGAACGGTGGGGGTGCCTTTGCCGGGGGTGGAGTTGCGGTTGGTGGATGGCGTGATCGAGGTGCGGGGGCCAAACGTGTTTCAGGGCTATTGGCGGATGCCGGAAAAGACGGCGGAGGAGATGCGGGCGGACGGGTGGTTCATCACGGGGGATGTGGGGCAGGTGGACGCGGATGGCTATGTGACGATTGTGGGGCGGGCGAAGGATCTGGTGATCACGGGGGGCTATAATGTGTACCCGCGTGAGGTGGAGATGGTTTTGGATGCGGTGCCGGGGGTGGTGGAATCAGCGGTGATCGGCTTGCCACATGCGGATCTGGGCGAGGCGGTTTTTGCGGTTGTGGTGGCGGATGGGGATGTGACGGGGGTACTGGGGGCGATTGCGCCATCGCTGGCGCGGTTCAAGCAGCCGAAGGCGATGGTAGTGGTGGAGGCTTTGCCACGGAACGCGATGGGCAAGGTGCAGAAGGCGGTGCTGCGGGAGCGGTATAAGGGGTGGTTTGTTTAGGGGGCGCTCCTCCGCCCTTTGGGCGACGTCGCTGGCGCCCGGGTTTCGCAGGGTGGTATGGTTGAACGCACCGGGGGTTTTCCACCCCCGGACCCCCGGAAGATAGTTAAGAACAGAGGAAGTCAGGAAGGTTCGGCCAGTTCCGTTGCCAGAAACCGTTCAAAATCGTCCAGATCGACCGGATCGAATTGCCCGAAGCCTTGCATCCAGACCGAGGCCGCACGCATCGCATCCGGCTCCAACTTGCACCAGATGACACGGCCCCGTTTTTCGCGGGTGATGAGGCCGGCATCGGCCAGCACGGTGAGGTGTTTGGATATGGCGGCGAGGGATATGGTGAAGGGGTGGGCCACATCGGTGACGGCCATGTCATCCTCCAGCAGCATGGTCAGGATGGCCCGGCGGGTGGGGTCGGCGAGGGCGGCGAAAGTGGTGTCGAGGGTGAGGGTCATAGATCACTGTGGGCAAAGGCAGGGAAATGGTCAACTGGATGGTTGAATATGAAATGATGGTATCAGGGTAAGCCAAGTGTGGAGTGCTGGGAATAAAGTCGTTCAACAACAGCAGGTTAAGATTGACTATAGCAACTTGACTTACGCACCCCCCGCCCCTAGTTTGCCACAACTTTCCGAAGGGGGGAAAGCCATGGCCGATGAACCTGATCCCGCGCGACTTGAGGCGCTGGAACAGCGGATTGCAGCGGTCAGGGCGGTGCATGCACCAAAGCCCCATCAGGAGCAGCACTATTCGCAGGCGAACCTTGCATGGCGGATGGTGATCGAGCTGGTCGCCGGGTTGGGGATTGGTTTTGGTATCGGATACGGGCTGGATATCCTGTTTGGAACCCTTCCCATCTTTCTGGTGCTGTTTATATTCTCGGGGCTTGCGGCTGGTATTCGCACCATGCTGCGGTCGGCAAAAGAAGTGCAGGCGCGGCAAGAGGCCGAACAAGGGGACGACAACCGTGGCGGATGAAGCATCAGGCGAAAGCGCATTGCAGTTCCACCCGTTGGACCAGTTCAAGATCCATCCGTTGTTCGGCGATGGGCCGATTGCGTGGTACACGCCCACCAATGTGACCCTGTGGATGGGCATTGCCCTTTTGTGCATCATCGCCCTGTTCGTGTTCGGCACGCGCGGGCGCAACATCATCCCGACGCGTATCCAATCCGTGGGCGAGATGATTTACGGCTTCATCTACAAGATGGTTGAGGATGTCGCAGGCCATGACGGCGCGCGGTATTTTCCGATGGTGATGACGCTGTTTGTGTTCATCCTGTTCACCAATTATCTGGGCCTCATCCCCGGTGCGTTCACGCCCACATCGCATATCGCCGTCACGGCGGTGCTGGGGTTTGGCGTGTTCTTCTTTGTGACCATCCTTGGCTTTGTGCTGAATGGCCCGGCCTTCCTTGGGTTGTTCTGGATGAAGGATGCGCCGCTGGTGTTGCGCCCGGTGATCGCGCTGATCGAGATTATTTCGTATTTTGTTCGCCCGGTCAGCCATTCGGTGCGACTTGCGGGCAACATCATGGCTGGTCACGCGGTGATTAAGGTGTTTGCGGGCTTTGCCGCGATTGCCCTGATTTCCCCGGTGTCTATCGCGGCCATCGTGGCCATCTACGGACTGGAGGTGCTGGTTGCTGGCATCCAGGCCTATGTCTTTACCATCCTGACCTGCGTGTACCTGAAAGATGCGCTGCATCCCGGGCACTGAACGCTTTTATCAACATCTGTCGAACCTAGGAGAAGATCATGGAACTCGTCGCAGCAGCCGCACTCGGCAAATTCATCGGCGCAGGCCTTGCCGCCATCGGCTCTGGCGCCGCCGCCATCGGGGTTGGCCATGTGGCTGGCAACTTCCTGGCGGGTGCCTTGCGCAACCCATCGGCAGCAGGATCGCAAACGGCCACGCTGTTCATCGGTCTGGCATTTGCCGAAGCATTGGGGATTTTCGCGTTCCTCGTCGCCCTGCTGTTGATGTTCGCAGTCTGATCTTGCGGGTTCAGGGTGGCCGCGTGGCCACCCGTTGATATCCACGGGGCAAGACGCGAGTTAAGACGGGGGCCGACATGGCAACGGAAGCAACAGGCGCTGAACACGCATCGGGCGGCATGCCGCAGCTCGACTTTTCGACCTTTCCCAACCAGATTTTCTGGTTGGTGGTCACGTTGGTCATCATCTATGTGGTGCTGTCGCGTGTGGCCCTGCCCCGGATCGGGTCGGTGTTGGCGGAACGCAAGGGTACGATCACCAATGATCTGGCCGCAGCGGAAGAGTTAAAGCAAAAGGCTGTGCAGGCCGAGGCGGCGTATCAGAACGCGCTGACCACAGCACGGGTTGAGGCGGCAAAGATCGTGGCGCAGGCCAAGGTCGATATCCAAAAGGATCTGGATAAGGCGATTGCACGCGCTGATGCGGAGATTGCCGTCAAGACGGCGGAGTCTGAGGCGGCGATTGCCGACATTCGGGCAGGGTCTGCGGATGCTGTGAAGGCCGTGGCGCTGGATACGGTCCGCGAATTGGTGGCAGCGCTGGGCGGCGCGGTGGATGCAAGGGCCGTGACGGCGGCTGTGACAGCCCGGTTGAAGGGATAATCCAGATGAAACGTTTGATGGCCCTGATGATGGTGATGGCGACGCCCGCGATGGCAGCGGAGGGTGAGCCGTTCTTCTCGCTGCGCAGTACGGAATTCGTGGTGACGATTGCGTTCATCGTGTTCATCGGCGTGCTGATTTACGCAGGCGTGCCTGCGAAAATCGCCGCTCTGCTGGATGCGCGGGCCACGCAGATCAAGGCTGACCTCGACGAGGCACGCGCGCTGCGGGATGAGGCGCGGGCGATTTTGTCATCCTATGACAAAAAGCAAAAAGACGTGCAGGAACAATCGGATCGCATCATCGCTGGGGCGCGCGATGAGGCGATGGCGGCGGCGGCCAAGGCAAAGGACGACCTGAAGGCATCGATTGCGCGGCGTTTGGCAGCGGCGGTGGACCAGATTGCAAGCGCGGAGGCGAAGGCAATTTCGGCGGTGCGCCAGCAAGCGGTGCAGGTTGCGGTGGCGGCGGCTGGTGATGTGTTGAAGGGCCAGATGACGGCGGATGCGGCGTCAGGGTCAATTGATGCGGCGATTGCGCAAGTGGACGCGCGGCTGAACTGACAGGCGACGTCGCCACAACAAAAGAGATGCGTATTGAGGCAAACAGAAAGCCGCCCGGGGATTGGTCCGGGCGGCTTTTTACATGTCAGCGCGTGGGGCGGATGATGATTTCCACGCGGCGGTTCTGGGCACGACCTTCGGGTGTCAGGTTCGACGCGATGGGTTGATCTTCACCACGCCCGATTGCGGACACGCGGCCTGACGGCACGCCGGTTGAGACGATTGCCTGCGCGACAGATGAGGCGCGGCGTTGCGACAAGTCCTGATTATACGCAGCACTGCCAGAGTTATCGGCATGACCCACAACTTCGATGCGGCTGTTGGGGTATTGCAGCAGGTTCTGCCCGACGGCCTGAATATCACGCGCCAAATCAGGGCGCAGGGCGGCGCTGTCGGTGGCGAACAGCACGTCTTGCGGCATGTTCACGACCAGATAATCGCCATTGTTGGTGACCGAGATGTTGGAATTGCTGATCGACCCGCGCAGATCGGCGGCTTGCTGGTCCAGCGTCTGGCCGATGGCCCCGCCTGCGGCAGCGCCGATGAGGCCACCGACAAGGCCGCCGGCCAGTTCGTTATCGCTGGCATTGGCACCGATGGCGGCACCCGTCAGGCCGCCAATGATGGCACCTGTGCGGGTGCGGCCGTTGGGATCGGCGGCGTTATACTGGGGCGCAACACAGGCGGTGAGGCCCAGCAGAGCGGTTGCGGACAGGATCAGAGAGAGTTTGAACGTCATGGTGCTGCCTCAAAAGGATATGGCCCAGGGGCGGGCTGAAGTTTCCATTATAACAACAGTTGGCGGCACCAAACAGTTCCCTGCCATTTGTGGCGACATTTCGCCGAATCACTCGGCGTCGGCCCGCGCAGACTCCCAGGCCAGTATGGCGCGTTTAACGGGCAGGCCCCAGTGATAGCCCCCCAAGCCGCCGGTTTTGCGCATGGCGCGGTGGCAAGGGATGAGGAAGCCTATCGGATTGCGCCCGACGGCGGTGCCCACAGCGCGCACGGCAAGGGGCTGGCCGATAGCGCGACCGATTTCGCCATAGGTGGTGACGTGGCCCGATGGGATGCGCAACAAAGCCTCCCACACCTTGATCTGGAAGGGGGCACCGATCAGGTGCAGGGCGATGGTGCCCGTGCCGCCAAAGATGCTGGCCGCCACCCGCGTGATGTCACCGGCCACAAAGGTGGCCCTTGGCCAGCGCGACGCAAGGTCTGCCAAGGCCGCATCGCGCCCCATATCGGCGGTAAAGGCCAAGCCGCACAACCCGCGTGGCGTGGCCATGACCAGCGTCTCACCAAAGGGGGTATCGCAATGGCCTTGGGTAATGGTCAGCCCGGCCCCGCCACGGGCGTAATCGCCGGGTGTCATCGCCTCCCATGTGACGAACAGATCGTGCAGGCGGCTGGCCCCGGACAGGCCGGTATTGAGGGTGGTTTCAAGTACGGTGAAGCGGTCTTTCAGCAGGGTCTTGGCATGGTCCAGCGTCAGGTATTGCTGATAGCGTTTCGGGCTGACCCCCACCCATTGCGAGAATGTGCGTTGAAAGTGATGCGGGCTCATCTGCATCTGGGCGGCCAATGCGTCCAGCGTGAGGTCCGGCCCGGACGCATCAATGACGCGCAGGGCGCGGGCGATGACGGTATAGTGGTAGGCGGGGGATTGGTCGGTCATGGCTGTCTCCTGTGCCACCAACATAGGGCGTGATTGCCGCACCTGCGACCCGGATGTTGCGCAACTGCGGCGGGGCTGGCACAAGGGGCGGATGGTCAAGCAACTTCCCTATGCCGCGATGCGGGCGATTTTCACACGGTTTCAGGACGGCGAGCCGGAACCGAAGGGCGAATTGGACCATGTGAATGACTTCACGCTGGTGGTGGCGGTGGCCCTGTCGGCGCAGGCGACGGATGTGGGGGTGAACAAGGCGACCAAGGCGTTGTTCGCGATTGCGGATACGCCGGAAAAGATGCTGGCACTTGGCGAAGAAGGCCTGATTGCGCACATCAAGACCATCGGGTTGTTCCGCAACAAGGCGAAGAACGTCATCAAACTGAGCCGCATGCTGATCGACGATTATGGTGGCCAAGTGCCCACGTCCCGCGCAGCCTTGCAGACCCTGCCGGGGGTGGGGCGCAAGACGGCAAATGTGGTGTTGAACATGTGGCACGGCTATCCGGCGCAGGCGGTGGATACGCACATCTTTCGGGTGGGCAACCGCACAGGGATTGCACCGGGCCGCGATGAGGTCGCGGTGGA
>JANNBG010000179.1:0-6319 GCA_031385205.1 Rhodobacterales bacterium | reverse complement strand
TCGCGTTCCTGCAAGCCATCAACGGCCACGGCCGCCGTCAGCCGGTAAGCCTGTGCTGCCACCTCGCCCAGTTCCTGAAACAGCCGCTTTTTGCTGGTCAGTTGGCCAACCACACGCACAGCGCCCGGCACCAATAGTTTGGAGATTTCCATGAACAGACTATATTCCCGTGCGTATCAGGGCATTAGCGCGCGTTGCGTGGGTCGATCCAGCCGACGTTGCCGTCATCCCGCCGATATACCACATTCACGCCGCCATGCCCTTCGTTGCGAAACACGAGAAACTTGTGACCGGTCAGCTCCAACTGCATCACGGCCTCTCCCACGGTCACGAAGGGGATCTTCGATTCCATTTCGGCGATGATGACGGGCTGAAGCGTCGCGGACTCGTCGTCCTCGGGCTCCTCTGATGCGGCGAGCGTATAGGCCGTGCTGTCGCCAAATTCAACGGGTGCCGTGCGGTCACGGTGGTGGCTGCGCAAGCGGCGTTTGTAACGGCGCAACTGTTTGTCCATTTTCTCGCGGCAGGATTCAAAGGCGGCATAGATTTCAGTGGCGTGGCCCTTGGCCTGCGCATTCAGGCCGGTGGACAGGTGGATCACGGTTTCGCAGACAAATTCATGGGCCTGTTTGGAAAAGACGATGACAGCCTCGGTTGGGCGCTGGGCGTATTTCTCAACAACTTCGCCCAATTCGGCCTTCACATGGGTTTGCAACGCCTCGCCGATGTCCATTTGTCTGCCGCTGATCTGGTAACGCATGATGCCTCCTTTTCGTCGCACGCATATTCAGGCACGGGTCATGGGTGCCTGTCGAAAGAACGGGGAAAGCCCTGCAATCGGCGCACGGTCTGGCCTATCGGCCGGGCGCGTCGGGGCGATTGGGCTGGGGCGGATGTTGCACGCATTAAGCGCATTTGGCGCTGTGCCGGGGGCCGTTGTCAACTGCCTGTTACACGCGGTCACGTCATGCGGAAATTCTGCCCCAGATACACACGCCGCACGGTTTCGTCACGGACGATTTCATCGGTGGTGCCGCTCATCAATACGCGGCCATCGTGCAGGATATAGGCGCGGTCGACGATTTCGAGCGTTTCGCGCACGTTGTGATCGGTGATCAGCACACCGATGCCGCGGCGTTTCAGATCACTGACCAGCGTGCGGATATCGCCAACGGCGATGGGGTCTACGCCGGCAAAGGGTTCATCCAGCAGAAGATAGCTGGGGTTGGCGGCAAGGCAGCGGGCGATTTCGACGCGGCGGCGTTCACCACCAGACAGGGCGAGTGCAGGTGCGCGGCGGATGTGGGTGATGTTGAATTCCGAGATCAGCTCTTCCAGCCGTTCGCGCCGTTTGTGGCGTTCGGGGATCATGATTTCCAACACGGCGTTGATGTTATCCTCAACAGACAGGCCCCGGAAAATGGACACTTCTTGTGGCAGATAGCCGATGCCCATGCGGGCACGGCGATACATCGGCAGGGCGGTCACATCGCGCCCGTCGATCAGAACTTGCCCACCTTCGGGGGTGACAAGACCGGCGATGCAGTAAAAGCAGGTGGTCTTGCCGGAACCGTTGGGGCCAAGCAGGGCCACAACCTCACCCCGGTTCAACTGCATGGAAAAATCGCGGATGACGAGCCGTGTCTTGTAACTTTTCCGCAGGTTGCGGACATGCAGCCCGGCATCGCCTTCGGTGACGGTCAAATCGGGCATCAGTTCTGGCTGGGCAGGAATGTGGTCTGCACCCGGCCCTCCATCCGGCCGGTGCCTGCCTTGAGGTCGATGATCAGTGTCTGGCCGGATAGCGCGCTTTGCCCCTGGGTGAGCAGAACATCGCCCGACATCACCACCTCACCCGATGCGATGGTGTAGTCGGCGCGTTGCGCCTCGGCTGCCTCACCGCCCGTGGTCAGGGTCACGCCACCCGTGGCTAGCAGGCGTTGGATGGATTTGCCATCGGTGCCGTAGATGACCTGTATCTCACCCGCCTTCAGCCGCATGTCGCCCTGGCCGACAAGTACATTGCCGCTGAACGTGGCGGTGCCATCGGCGTTGTTCACGGTCAGGCTGTCAGCGCCGATATCGACGGGCAGAGTGGTGTCCTGTTTCAAGCCGCCAAAGGCGATCTGTTGGGCGAATGCGGGGGAAGCAATCAGAAGGGCAAAGGCAAGGATGAGGCGTGTCATGAAAACCTGCGGTCAATTCTGGGGAGTGTATAGCAGTTTGACCCGGCCTTTGAAAACCAGAACATAGGTGGCGGGATCAGCGCCTTGGGTCAGTTGCATGCCTTGCGCGGTGATGGTGCCAGCGGGGGCAGTGGCCTGCACCGGACCGGGGGCCACAAGGCTGGTGCGATCAAGGCGGGCGGTCAGGGCAACTGTGGTGATGGTGTAGCCGGAGGTCGTGGAAATGGTGACGCCACCATCCAGCGCCACAAGGCCAGCGGCATTGTCGAATTGCAGATGCGTGGCCGTGATGTCGGTGCGCGCACCATCGGGCGTATCCAGCCGCGCGGTCAGGCTTTGCGCCGTGGCACCGGCCCCGGAATCGGGCCGCGCCTCGGTGGCCTGCAGGGTCAGGGCCGCCCCGTCAGCGGTGACGCCGGCATAGGTGGGGGCGGTCAGGCGGGGTTCACGGATGCGGTCAGTGACATCGACATTGGCATAGGGGATGGCATCATTGGGGTCGATGGTGCGGGCGAACAGGAAGAGGGTGGACAGAATGGCAAGCGCCAGCAGGGGCAGCACGATCTTGGCCATGCCGACAACGCGCGAATGGGTATCGCGCAGGGTGGCCATCAGGCAACGCCCGCGCGAAGAAGGTCGTGAATGTGCAAGATACCGATGGGCGTGCGGCCATGGGCGTCTGTGACGAACAGGCAGGTGATCTTGCGGTCATTCATTACGGCAAGCGCCTTTTCTGCCAAAGCATCCGGCCCGATGGTACGGGGCCGTTCCGTCATCACTTCGCCTGCCGTCAGGCCCAGCAGGCCATCCATATGCCTGCGCAAATCGCCGTCAGTGACGATGCCGTCAAGATAACCATCCCCATCGACCACGCCAACAACGCCGAATCCCATCTGGCTGATGGTCAGCAACGTGTCGCTCATCGGGGTAACGCGTGTGACCAGGGGCAGTTCCGTATGCATCAGATCGCGCACGGTCAGCAGTTTGGCGCCCAGTTTGCCGCCGGGATGAAAGATGCGGAAATGGTCAGGCGTGAACTGGCGGTGTTCCATCAGGGCAATGGCGAGCGCATCGCCCAAGGCAAGGGTCATGGTCGTGCTGGTGGTGGGCACGATGCCCTGATCGCAGGCCTCCGGCGCGTTTGGCAGCAGCAGAGCGACATCAGACTGGCGCAAAAGGGTTGACCCTTCACGGCCTGCGACACCAATCAGCGGAATGTCAAACCGGCGCGAATGGGCGACGATATCGGCGAGTTCGGTGGTTTCGCCCGAATTGGACAGCACCAGCAGCACATCACCGCGCATGACCATGCCAAGATCACCGTGGCTCGCCTCGGCCGGATGCACGAATTGCGCGGGCGTGCCGGTGCTGGCAAAGGTGGCGGCGATTTTGCGGGCGATGTGGCCGGATTTGCCCATGCCGGACACGATGACGCGGCCTTTGGAGGCGAGGATCAGGTCAACGGCGCGGGCGAAGTTATCATCCAACGCGTCTGCCAGCATGGCCAACGCCTCAGCCTCACGGGCGATGACGCGGCGGCCTGTGGACAGAAGGTCAGTGGTGGAAGAGGTCATTGGGTTCATCATAGCCCATCAGATCCAATTGCGCGCGGGTGGGTAGGAAGGCAAAGCATTGCTGGGCGAGGGCAAGGCGGTCTTCCCGTATCAGCCGCGCCTCCAGCTCATCCTTCAGCTTGTGCAGGTACAGCACGTCAGATGCGGCATATTCCATCTGTGCATCGGTCAGCTTTGCGGCACCCCAGTCAGACGTTTGCTGTTGCTTGGATACATCCACCCCCACCAGTTCCAGCAACAGGTATTTCAACCCGTGCCTGTCGGTAAAGGTACGGATCAGGCGGCTGGCGATTTTGGTGCACCAGACGGGGGCGGTGACAACGCCAAAGGCGTTGAGCAGGGCGGCCACGTCAAAGCGGCCAAAGTGGAACAGTTTCAGCGTGGCGGGGTCGGTCAGCAGGCGGCACAGGTTGGGGGCGGTCTTTTGCCCTTTGGCGATCTGCACAACATGGGCGTGGCCATCACCGGATGACAGTTGCACGACGCACAGGCGGTCGCGCCGGGGGTCAAGGCCCATGGTTTCGGTATCAATGGCGACGGTTGCGCCAAGGGTCAGGCCATCGGGCAGGTCGCCGTGGTGAAAGTGGATGGTCACAAAGCGCCCCTTTGGCCGGATGATTACGCGTTTCAGATAGGCCCGGGCCCCCGCGACATCAACGCGAAAATCCGATCACGCGGTGTTCACTGCAGATTGATGCCGGGAAACGGCGCTGTTGGCGCAAGGTCGGCAGCAAGAAATGGGGGGATATCATGTTCACACGCCGTGGGTTTGGTGCGGGTTTGATGGTGGCGGGACTTTTGCCGCAAGGGTTGCTGGCACAAGAGGGGCCAGAGTTTCAGTGGCAATGGAATGTGGCGGGTGGCACGGACCGCGAGGCGGCGGCGGCGCTGGCGGCCATTGAGGCGGGCAAGCGGAC
Organism: Rhodobacterales bacterium; assembly: GCA_031385205.1. GTDB lineage: Bacteria > Pseudomonadota > Alphaproteobacteria > Rhodobacterales > Rhodobacteraceae > JAAFHS01. The sequence goes on along the minus strand of JANNBG010000179.1, from coordinate 1,642 downwards.
AGACCTGATTGGGGGGCTGATCCTGTCGATGCGGTTTAATCCGGATCGTGAGGCAGAGATTGTGAAGGTGCTGAAGGCGCTGACGGGGGAAGGAAAGGCGCGCGACTGGTTCGACTGGATGCTGTGGCAAGAAGCGCATCCGGAGGTGATCCCGCATGCCAGTTTTGCGACCTATCTGCGGGATTTGTACCTGCGCATCGACCCCAATTTTGATGACTTCCTGAAACCGGAATACCTGATGCGCGACCGGATGGGCATCCGGGTAGAGGAGATTGCCTGGGGTGGCGTTATCAAGGACGGCATCCCCTCTTTGGACAACCCCACGATGATTGCGGCCAGTGCAGCCGATTACATGCGCGACGATGATCTGGTGTTTGGCGTATCCATCAACGGCGATGTGCGGGCCTATCCGCTGCGTATCATGGGCTGGCACGAGATGTTCAATGATGTGATCGGGGGGGTGCCTGTGGCGCTGGCCTATTGCACGCTGTGCGGGTCAGGGATTTTGTATGAAACGAAGGTGGCCGGGCGGTCAAAGCCGTTTGTGTTTGGATCATCGGGGTTTTTGTATCGGTCGAACAAGCTGATGTTTGATCGGCAGACGAACAGCCTGTGGAACCAGTTCAAGGGCGCGCCTGTGGTGGGCAAACTGGCGAGCAGTGGCATAGTGCTGGAACAGCGCCCGGTAGTGATTGCGAAGTGGGCGGACTGGCGCGCGGCAAATCCGGGCACGACGATCCTGTCACTGGAAACGGGGCACAGGCGCAACTATGGGTCTGGCGTGGTGTATCAGGCGTATTTTGCGTCAGATGACCTGATGTTTCCGGCGCTGTCAGACCAATCGCAGGAAAGGCAAAAGGACTATGTTTTTGGTATCCGGTTGTTTGGCGGGGCCAAGGCGTGGCCGATCAAGGCCTTTGCGCAAAAGCCTGTCATCAATGACGTGGTGGCGGATGTTGCCGTGGTGTTGATCGGGGATGCGGCATCGCGCACGGTGCTGGCTTTTGAACGGGGTGATCTGACCTTCAGGGCAAAGAAGACGGCATTGGTGTCTGGCGATGGGGCGACATGGACCGTGGGGGAAGAGGCGCTGACCACGGGCGATGGGCGCAGCCTGCCACGGGTGGCAGGGCATGTGGCCTATTGGTTTGCGTGGAACAACTATCTGGGCGATGGCGCGGCGTTGTATGGGCAATAGCCGCCGATCTGAAGGGAATCGGTTGATTGAAGTATCGCCAGCTTGCAGCCTTGCAAAAACAGCGAGGGCAACATGGCACAAAGCGAGAATGACAAACGTCTGGGCATGGACCGTGCGATCACGCGGCGGGATTTTCTGGATGGGATTGCGCTGGCGATTGGCGGTTCGGTGCTTGGAACAGGGCGGGCGCAGGCGTTTACGGCGGCTGAGACTGCCGGATATCCGCCACAGTCGACGGGGCTGCAGGGCCAGACAGAGGGCAGCCGGATGGTGGCACATGCCCTGCGGGATGGCAGTTATTGGTCCAGTGCGGGGGACATTGCGGATACGGGCGAGGCCTATGATCTGGTCGTGGTGGGGGCGGGGATTTCGGGGCTGGCGGCGGCATTTCTGTATTGCCAGCAGGCAGGGGCGGATAAGCGCGTGCTGCTGATCGACCCGTTG
>JANNBG010000144.1:0-7661 GCA_031385205.1 Rhodobacterales bacterium | reverse complement strand
ATCCGGGGCCACCTGGTTCAGCACATCACCAAAGGCAAAGCCGGTCATGACCACCGGGTTGGCACCCGATTCTGCCAGACGCCGCAGGGCCTGTTCGCGCTGCGCCTCGGACTGCATTTCCAGTTCCTTGAACGTACCACCCGTTTCCGTGGCCCAACGTGTGGCCCCGTTAAAGGCCGCCTCGTTGAAGGATTTGTCAAATTTGCCGACAAGGTCGAAGATGATGGCAGGGTCTGCGGCGGCCACGCCAGCGGTCAGGGCCAGCAGGGCGGTGGCACCAAGGATGTGTTTCATCGAGGTCATGGGTATCTCCCGGTTAAAGATGTGTCGCCCTGTCCACGGAAGAATCCGCTCGCGGGTGATCCCGCAAAGTTAGGGCGTATGGCATGGGGCGGGTCAAGGGTGATTCTGGTGAGCATTGCCCTGTCAGGGGCAGGAGTTTGACCTTTGGGTCAAAAATCAGGCACCGGGCGCGGGGTCAAGCGTTGCGCCATGAGGATGGCATCGGTGCGGCTGCCGTCAGGGTGGGCATAATAGGCGCGGCGTTTGCCAGTCTGGGCAAAGCCAGTGGCATGGTAGAGGGCGATGGCAGGGGCGTTATCGGCGGCGACTTCAAGGAAGGCGTCGGTGGCGTTGCGCTGGCGGGATTGGGTCAGGAATTGGCTGACAAGGTGCCTTGCAGTGCCCATTCGGCGGGCATCGGGGGCAACGGCGAGCGTGAGGAGTTCGGCTTCCCCCGCAACAGCGCGGGCGATGAGGAAGGCATGGGGGGCGGTCAGAAGGTATGTGTGGTCACCGTCCAGCATGGCGGTGAATTCGAGGGCGGACCATGGGCGGGGGGTGGTAAAGCATAGCCGGTGGATGGCGGCCATGTCGGTGGGTGTCACAGCATGACCGGGGGTCGGATGGCAGAGGGGGCGGCGTCGGCGGCCCGCAGGTAGAACGGCGCGGGGCGCGGTTGGGGCTGCGCGCGCGCGGCGGCAATATAGGCGATGGCATGGGTCAGGGGCATATTGGGGGGCAACGGGTTGGGGGCAGCGTTACCGGTGGTGGAGTGGTCGAAGGTCGGCAGATCGGCCATTGGCATGATCTGCGCTGCACCGCCATCAAAGGTCTGCACATAAACGTCGCCCCGCCGGGCATCCTCCATCACCGTCACCGGGCGCGGCAGACTATGAGCTAATGCTTCCAACCGCGTCACGCCGATGGCGGGAATACCAAGGCCAAGCGCCAGCCCCCGTGCGGCAGCAACGGCAATCCGCACACCCGTGAAATTGCCCGGCCCGATGCCCACAGCAATGGTGGTCAGGTCAGCCCATACAAGGCCCGCGTCAGACAGAACCTGTTCCAGCAAGCGCATCAACCGTTCTGCCTGCCCCTTTTCCATCGCCTCAAACGCATCCCCCACGATCCGCCCATCGCATAACAAAGCGGCCGCGCAATGCGCGGCCGATGTGTCGAAGGCCAGTATCGTCTCAGGCAGCAACAGGCCGCACCTCGACCACCTCAGGGATATAATGCCGCAGCAGGTTTTCGATGCCCATCTTCAGCGTCAAAGTGCTGGACGGGCAGCCCGCGCAGGCCCCCTGCATGTGCAGATACACAATCCCCCGGTCAAAGCCGTGAAACGTGATATCCCCGCCATCCTGCGCCACTGCCGGGCGCACGCGCGTATCCAGCAACTCCTTGATCTGGCGCACGATATCGCCATCTTCGCCCACATGCTCCGCATGCCCGCCAGCCGCCTGCGACCCGTCCATCACCGACGCGCCCGATTGGTAATGTTCCATGATCGCACCCAGAACACCCGGCTTGATATGGTCCCACGCAACCGCCTCACCCTTGGTCACCGTCACGAAATCCGTGCCAAAGAACACACCCGTCACCCCCGGAACGCCGAACACGCGCCGCGCCAAGGGCGACTTTTCCGCCGTTTCAGCCGATGGGAAATCCGCCGTGCCCATTTCAAGCACCGCCTGCCCCGGCAGGAATTTCAGCGTGGCTGGGTTCGGTGTGGATTCGGTCTGGATGAACATGATGCAATCTCCGACTATTCCCATCGGATATGCGCCTGCGCAGGCCCAGTGTCAAGATTTGGAATGATTCTAAACTGACCTTGCGCTTTCTGTCTGCCCAAATACGCATCTTTTGCGCGAAGCGCCTCTGAGAAAAACCTTGCGGCGCAGCCGCGCTATTTCATAACCGCTATTCAAAGCAGAACAGCGGTACCACCGCGCCCGACACTGCATCCGGCACGCCCTTGGCCATATCGTGATGCACCCCTGTTGCCGCCGGGAACCCTACACCCGCGCCTTTCAGGAAATCCGTCAGCGTGCCGTTCGTGACCGCAAAGTTCATGTTCTGCGGCAGGGTGCCGGTTTCCTCGAACACCACCATATCGTTGATCCGCGCCACCACCACGCCGATCACCGCCCCATCGCCGTTCAACAGGGGCCCACCCGAATTGCCCGGCTGCACCGGTGCGCTTATCATCAACTGCGTCTCGCCAAAGGTGCCGCCCGGCAGGGCCGATACATTGCCCCCCGTCACCGTCAGCCCCTGGCCGAATTGCCCGAGATACGGGTATCCCAGCGCCGTCACAGGCTCCCCCAACCGCGCCGCCGCATCGGCGCTGAGTTCCAGCCAGGTGCCGGACTGTTCGGGCGAGGATAACACCGCAAGGTCAAGGTCATCATTGGCGGCCAGCACATTCAAAACGGCCCCGTCAGACAATTCCATCCGCTGGCAGCCCGCCACCACATGTGCGGCCGTCACAAGCTCTGCCGTATCAATGTAGAACCCGGTGCCCGTACTGCTCGGCTCCTCGCCCGTTGCGACATCCGGGGTCGCAGCTGTGGCGGAATCGGGCGGCTGTTGCGTGGCGTTGCCCGGCTGGTCGTCAAACGGGTTTGGGTCCACCTCGCCCACCGCGACGGGGGGTTTGCGCCCGAACGGGTTCTTGCCCGTCTCCGGTGGTGGGTCTTGGGCCACATCGGTGCCGGCCGCATCGGCCATCAATACTGCCAGAATGCCACCATCCGGCACCGTCAGATCGGGTGCCGGGCCGCGCTGCATGGACCCTGCCATCACGGCCATGCGCGATTGGTGCGTGCTGGCGGCGAACAGTGACAGTGTCACATAGCCATCACCCACCCAGTCTGACCGCACATAGGCCAGCAAATCCCCCGCCAAAGACACCGATGTGATCAGGCGGTCATCATGGTAATTCTGATAGGGTTCCGGCTTGCCCAGCGCCTCGCCCATTACATAGCGGTGGATGGCCGTGGCGCTGTTCTGATCGCCGAAGTCCACCGTCAGGCTAAAGCTGTCATCCGCTGCGTCAAATTGGATGGCGTCCGGATCAGGGTTTTCGACCAGCAGGCCAAACGGGTGGGCATAGGACGTATCGGTGGTTTTCAGATACACCATCTGCCAGTCGTTCTGCACCCGCTCACCTTCCCAGGCGCGCAGCACTTCGCGCAGATGCGACAGGCGGGGTTTGTCGGTCTCATCCGTGCGCAGGGTATAGGCCTCGAGCGCGGCTTGACTGCCTTTGCCCCAGTCACCATCCAGCAAACCCACATAATCGCCCGAAAACGCCAGCGCCGTTTGCACCAGACGCTTTTCCGCAGGTGACATGTCGCGCGCATCAAATTCGGCGTCGATGTCCAGTTCGGCCATGGCTGCACTGGCAGACAGCAGAAAACACAAGATCCAGATCAGCCGTCGCATGTCGTCTCCGCCTTCAGGTGATGGATTCCAGCCGCTCTTTCGACATATCGCCCGGCACGATGGTGATCGGAATAGGCAGAGTACCGGAATTACGGCTCATCTGTGTGACCAGCGGCCCCGGACCAGACTTTTCGCCACTGGCCCCCAGCACCAGCACACCGACATCGGCATCCGTCCGCACCTGGGCCAGAATTTCCTGCACCGGATCGCCTTCGCGGATCACCAGTTCCGGGTTGATGCCCTGCTTGTCGCGCATCCATTTGGCGAACACCTCGAAATGCGCCTCGATCCGTTCGCGTGCCTCGGCGCGCATCAGGTCAGCCACGCCCATCCAGTGCTGAAATTCTTCGGGCGGGATGACCGACAGAATCTGCACGCCGCCGCCCGTATGTGCTGCACGCAATGCGGCAAAGCGCATGGCGTTCAGGCATTCGCGCGTATCATCCAGCACCACCAGAAACTTGCGCATGATTGTCCCCCATCAGCCCTGTACCTTGGCTGATGCGGTGCGCGCTGGCAACTGCCGTCACACGCCATCCCAGTGTTTCGCGGCATCCTTCAGATGGGTCAGGAACGCCTGCACCTTGCGGGTGCGGTGCAGATCAACATGCGTCACCAGCCACATGGGCGCGGCCCATTCGGGCCGGGCAGGCAGGACTTCGATGAGGTCAGGGTCAGTGGCACCGGAAAAGACGGACATGAAACCAATACCGGCACCCGCACGAATGGCACCTTCGGTGGCGGCGAGTTCGGTGGTGCGGAAAATTATATCGCTGTCGGGCACCTGTGCGCGCAGCCAGACATAGAAGGGCGCTCGGGACACCTCATTATCGGCCCCGATAAAACGGTGGCCGGGGAAGTCATTTTCCGATGTCGGGAGGCCCTTCTCAGTGACATAGGCGCGTGAGGCATAAAGGGCGGTGCGCATGCGGAACAGGGGTTGGACGACGTTATCCAATTCCTGCGGGGCATTGCCTGCGCGGATGGCGACATGCGCCTCGCCGTAATCCAGCCGGAACACGCGGGGGTCGGTGATGAAGCGGACGATGACATTGGGGTGGGTCTGTTGGAAACTGGTGAGGACGGGGACGAGCAGGCCCGCCAGCCCGCCGATGGTGGTGATGATCAACTCGCCCGATACGGTTTCGCCCTGGCCCTTGATGCGGCTGGACAGTTGGGAGAACTGATCCTCGGTGGTCTGGGCGACGGTGAGCAGATCACGCCCGGATTCTGTGGGGGTGTAGCCGCGGGCGTGGCGTTGGAAAAGGCGCGTGCCGAGGCGTTTCTCCAGCGCGTCGATGTGCCGGATGACGGTGGCATGGTGGACGCCGAGAACGTCGGCAGCCCCGGAGACGGTGCCAAGGCGGGCGACCTGAAAGGCGGTGCGGATTTCATCCCAGTTTTCCATAGTGCGGTCCTGATGGTGCGGAAGTGCACAGTGGGGCATGGAGTGAGGGGAGGTGCAAGGGGGGATGTCCGTGATGGCATAAAGCGCTGCTGACCTTTGTCGTTTTCCGGCAATCGGGCATGACGATTTGCGGTAGTGTCAGTCGCATACGCAGTTGCAGTCACAAGACCCTCACCCATGAAAATCCGCACGATCAGAGCCACGCCTGTCAACATTCCGCTGCGCGCCCCGTATCGGTTCAGCTATGGCTCGACCGCTTCTCTGACCAAGACCATCATCGAACTGCAGACCGAAGACGGCGTCTGGGGCCTTGGCGAATGCGCGGACGGGGACCGTGCGGCAGATGTCATGCGGATGGCCGAGAGGCTGATCGGCTGCTGTATCCATGATATCGCCGCTGCCCGCCGCGCCTGTGTGCCGGGCATGTCTTATACGCCCTGGGACAACGTGATGGCGCAGAAGCGCGTCTTCGGTGGCATCGAAATGGCGATGTGGGATGCGCGCGGCAAGACCGAGGGCCTTTCGCTTTACACGCTGCTGGGCGGCGCGGTCCGGCGCGAGATCGCGCTGACAGAGTATTTTAGCTATCGTCTGCCGGGAGTGTTTGATGCGGGCGAGAACAGCCCGCATGACGTTGCCGATTTCTGCGCAAAAATGATCGCGGACCATGGTGCGCGCATCTTTGAGGGCAAGGTGGCGACGGTCAATCTGGCGGAGGAAGTGCGCATGGTGGCCGCTGTGCGCGCAGCCATTGGCGAACGCCCGTTGCAGTTGGACGCAAACGGCGTCTGGACGCTGCCGACGGCCCGCGCGGCTTTGCCGCTGCTGCTGGCGCATGACATTACCTGGTTGGAAGAACCTTGTGAAAGCTATGAGGAAATGGCTGCCCTTCGCCAGCATGTCGCCTGCTCTTTCTCATCGCATATCATCGACCTTCCCAAGGCGGTACGTCTGGGCAGCCCCGATGCAATTGTGACGAACATCAACGAACACGGCGGCATTCGGGGGACGGCTGATTTCATCGCAGCCTGTGCGGCAATGGGCGTCGGTTTCCGATTTCATTCGGGCGAAACAGGCGTGGGCAGCGCGGCTTATCTGCACCTGAGCGCGGCGTTGGAACATGTGCGCGGCGCAAGCCAGACGTTGTTCCGCTGGTATGCGGATGACGTGATTGCAGGCGGGCCGTTTGTGCCCAAGAATGGCGTTGTGACGGTGCCCGATGGTCCGGGTCTTGGAGTGACACTGGACCCCGTAGCACTGGCGCGGTGCCATCAGCGCTATCTGGAAGAAGGACGCTTTCCTGCAGGGGCTGCAGCCCCCAAAGGCGCGTCTTACGGCAGCTTTTTCCGCAAAGTCTAATCCCGGTACGCAAGGATGGCTTCTATGCCTGTTATTCTTTCACTTGCCGATGTCGAAACGCTGGCGCAGGCGTGTCTGTTGGCATCCGGCGCATCACTGTTGCAGGCAGGGGCAGTGGCGCGGTCCATCCGCGCGGCAGAGGCCGAGGGTACTCGCGGCATCGGGTTGGGCTATCTGCCGTGGTATTGCGGACATCTGAAAGTGGGCAAGATCGCAGGCCACGCCGTGCCGACCGTGCAGCAAACGGCACCGGCGATGGTGCTTGCCAACGCATGTGACGGCTTTGCGCATCCGGCATTCGAGGCAGGCGAAGCGGCACTGGTTGCAGCAGTGCAGGCGCAAGGCATTGCGGCGATGGGCATCACCAATGCGTATGCCTGCGGGGTCCTAGGCTATTTCACGGGCCGACTGGCACGGCAGGGGCTGGTCGCGATGATGTTTGCAAACGCGTCCTCGACCATGGCCCCGTGGGGCGGGCGCACACCTTTTTTTGGGACCAACCCCTGGTCGTTTGCAGCCCCGCGCCGCATGGAGCCGCTGGTGATCGATTCGTCCTCGTCGGCGACGGCCTTTGTCAACCTTGCCACAGCGGCCGCGACAGGGGCGCCAATCCCGCCCACCTGGGCGTTGGACGCTGAAGGACAACCGACAACCGACGCCAAGGCGGGCCTTGCGGGGTCCATCGCGCCCGCGGGCGGACACAAAGGAGCGGCCCTTGCGCTGATGGTCGAAGTGATGGCGGCGGCAGTGACAGGCGCGCATTTTTCGCATGAGGCCTCATCGCTGGGGGATGATGCGGGCGGCCCGCCACGGCTGGGCCAGACCCTGATCGCATTGCGGGCAGACGGGTTGGGGGCGGCAAACATGGTGGCGCGCGTGGAAGGGTTGCTGGCCGAGATGCAAAGACAACCGGGTGTGCGCATCCCGGGCGAGCGGCGTCAGGCAAATGCGCGCAGACATGCAGCGGATGGCATCGTGGTTGACGATGCACTTGCAGCCACGCTGCGCGGGCTGGGTGGCGTGCTGTAGGGTGGTGTTTGGCAGCGGTACCGCCGTGCGTCAGTAAGGTGGTGGGCGGTGGCATGGTGAAGCCCGCGTACGTGGGCGTCACCGGAGACGGTGCCGAGGCGGGCGACTTGAAAGGCGGTGCGGATTTCATCCC
>JANNBG010000137.1:0-5229 GCA_031385205.1 Rhodobacterales bacterium | reverse complement strand
CCTCATCCGCGTCAAACCACCGCCCGGTCAGCAGCAAATCCATCGCCACATGGTACGGAATGCGCTTGGGCAGTTTGATCGACGCCGCATCCGCCACCGTGCCAGACCGGATTTCCGGCAAGGCGAACGTCGCATTGTCCGACGCCACGATCAGATCGCATGACAGCGCCAGTTCCAGCCCGCCGCCACAGCAAATCCCGTTCACCGCCGCAATCACGGGTTTGTTCAGCCCCGGCAGTTCCTGCAACCCCCCAAAGCCGCCCACACCATAGTCACCATCCACCGCATCCCCGCTCGCGGCTGCCTTCAAATCCCAGCCGGGGCAAAAGAACTTCTCCCCCTCCGCCCGCAGGATCGCCACCCTTAACCCATCATCATCGCGGAAATCACGAAACACCTGCCCCATGATGCGGGAGGTGGCGAGGTCTATCGCGTTCGCCTTTGGCCGGTCCAGCGTGACCTCCAAGATCGCCCCTTCGCGGCGCGTCCGTATCGGGTTCATGCCATCCTCCAGATCACCGCATCCACGGCAACGGCCCCATCGGCCCGCACCATCAGCGGATTGATTTCAACTTCCGTCACGCGCTCGTCCAGCATCCCCTGCACACGCAGGCACACATCCACCACCGCCGCCACATCCGCCCATGGACGCCCGCGATACCCATTCAGCAACGGCCACAACCGCAACCTGCGCAGCGCCGCCAACACCTCCGGCCCCGTAACGGGGCACACCAGCGTCACCGTATCCGCCAGCAATTCCGCCGTCACCCCGCCAAACCCCACGGTCAATGTCGCGCCATAGACCGCATCACGCCGCACCCCGATCAGCAGTTCGGCAATGGCCCCCGTGACCATCTCCTCCACCAGATACCCCGAGGCCCCCGGCATCGCCGCCTGCCCGTCCAATGATGATAACCCCAACCTGACCGCCGCATTCTCCGTCTTATGCGCAAATCCCAGCCCCTTCAAAGCGTAGGGCGGCGTTAAAGCCACCCCCCCCAACGCCGCAATCACCACCCCCCTCGGCACCGCCACGCCGGCCTGCGCCAACAGGGCCTTTGATACCGCCTCATCCAGCATCACCCCCGCACCCGCCTGCACCGCCAAAGGCCGCCACCCCGGCACTCCTGCCGCCGTCTGCACCGCCGCAATCGCCCCCAACGCCGCCTCCAGGCCCGAAAGCGGCACCACGCCCTGATCCATCAGGCGCAGCGCCAGCCCTTCATTCATATTCTCCGGCAACGACGCCACCGCAAAGGCTGGCTTACCCGTCGCCCCGCGCGCCGCCACTATCGCCGCCAGCGCCGCATCATAGCTGGACGGATCACACCGGTCATTCCTTGGCGGGTCAATGATGAACATGCCCGCGTCACCCCCCCCCAGCATCGTCGCAAACACATCCGTCGTGCGCGGCCCGTCGCCCCAGATAAACGTGTGGTAATCAAGCGGGTTCGCAATCGTCACAATCGGCCCCAAAATCGCGCCCAACCGAGCCCGCTGCGCCTCCGACGGTGCTGGGAAATCAATTCCAAACGGTGCTGCCAGATCCGCCACCAACCCCGCCTCGCCCCCCGAACAGGACAGCGAACAGATGCGTGATCCAATCTGCGGCCCGTGCAGATGCATGATCTTCAACGTCTCCAGCAACTCCGCAGGCGTGTTCACCTCTGCCACCCCAACCTGCCGCAAAAATGCCGAAGACGCCGCCCCGCCGCCCGCCAAGGATGCCGTGTGCGACGCCGCCGCCGTGCGCGACAGCTCCGTTTTGCCAGACTTGATGCACACCACCCCCTTGCCCGCAGCCCGCGCCGATTGCGCCAGCGCCGCAAACCCTGCCGCGTCGTCGATGCCCTCGATATACATGCCAATCGCCGTGACGCGCGCGTCCGCCAGCAGCGCGCCTGCCAGTTCCGCCAACCCCACCTGCGCCGCATTGCCAAGGCACGCCACATAGGCCACCGGCAACCCCCTGCGCTGCATCGTCATGTTAATGACGATGTTGGATGATTGCGACAGCAAGGCCACGCCCCGGTCGACGCGGCACCCGCCATGCTGATCCGGCCACAGCAAAGCCCCGTCCAGATAGTTGATCATGCCATAGCAATTCGGCCCCAGAATCGGCATCTGACCCGCCGCCTGCACCAAGGCCGCCTGTAAATCTGCCTCGCCCGCCTCCTCCCACCCGCTCGCAAAGCAAATCGCCCCACCTGCACCCATCGCCGCCAATTCGCCCACGATGCCTACCGTCGCATGCCGGTTCACCCCGATGAACGTCGCATCCGGCGCGGCCGGCAGATCGGCCAAAGACGCATAGGCGCGCAGCCCCCCGATGCTGACCTTGGTCGGATGCACGGGCCATACGTCCCCGGCAAACCCCATCCTGGCGCATTGTTCGATGACGTTTGCGGCCCAGACAGCCCCCATCACGGCAATGGAGCGCGGGCGTAGCAGGCGCGAGAGGTCTTTCATGCCCACTGGCCGCGATTGTGGCTAGCGCCGGTGGGCTGTCTGCCCCCCGGACCCCCCGAAGATAGTTCAGAACAGAGGAAGTGGGAAAAAGCGGGTCGAGCACCTTGCCGCGTTCCCGCAAGCAAGATGCCTTCCCCTGTTACGATCATCGCCATCTCTAGCTGTACCGCAGAATCAGATTTGCATGGATTGCTTAACAACGTCCTAACTTCCTCTGTTCTTAACTATCTCGGGGTTTGGGGCAGAGCCCCAAGACGCCGGTCACGCCCCAAGCGGCCTCAGCAAATCACGCGCAATGATGTGCCGCTGAATCTCGCTCGTCCCGTCCCAGATCCGCTCCACCCGCGCATCGCGCCAGAACCGCTCCAGCGGCAGGTCGTCCATCAACCCCATGCCGCCATGCACCTGAATGGCCCGGTCCGTCACCCGCGCCAGCATTTCTGTCGCGTACAGCTTGGCCGATGCAATCTCGCGGTTCGCAGGCAGCCCCTGATCCAGCCGCCAGGCGCTAGCCAACGTCAGGTAATCCGCCGCGTCAATTTCCGTCACCGAATCCGCAAGCTGAAACCCCACCCCCTGAAACCGCCCGATGGGCAGGCCGAACTGCTTACGTTGTGCTGCGTAATCCAGCATCAGATCGAACACCCGCCTTGCGCGGCCCACCGCCATCGTGGCCACCGTGATCCGCGTCGCATAAAGCCACGCGTTCATCACCGCAAAGCCGCCATGCACCGCGCCCAGAACCTGTGCGTCGGCCAAGCGGCAATCATCAAACTCCAGGATCATGTTCTTGTAACCGCGGTGGCTGACCGATTTATACCCGTCGCGGATCGTGAAGCCCTGCGTCCCGCGGTCCACCAGAAACGTCGTGATCTTTTTCTTGGTGATCCCCCCCGCCTCTTCCTCGCCCGTCGCCACAAACACGATCACGAAATCCGCATGTTCTGCCCCGCTGATGAAATGCTTGGTGCCATTCAGCACCCAATCCCCGCCATCCCTGCGCGCAGTCGTTTTCATGCCCCGGATATCAGACCCCGCGTCCGGTTCTGTCATCGCCAGCGCATCCATCCGCTCGCCCCGCACGGCCGGTTTCAGGTAACGGTCCACCTGATCCCCCGTGCAGGCCATCAGAATGTTCTGCGGCCGCCCAAAGAAATGCGTCAGCGCCATGGAGCCACGGCCCAATTCCCGCTCCACCAGCGCGAAATCCACATGGCCCAGTCCCGCACCCCCCACACTGGCCGGGAAATTGCAGGCATAGAACCCCAGGTCGATGGTCTTTTGCTTGATCGCAGCGGCCAACTCCGCAGGTACTTCGCCAGCTGCTTCCACCATCTTTTCATGCGGATAAACTTCGTTCTCCACAAAGGCCCGCACCGTGCTGACGATCATTTCCTGCTCTGCCGACAGTCCGAAATTCATCGTGCCGCACCAATTGCCTGCCCTGCCGTGGCAGGCATCACCGCATTGACCATCGGCCTGACCCGGTCCAGTATCACCGCAGGGGCAGCGCAGGTCTTGCCCTTGCTCATATCCACATGCAGCAGCATCTGCTCTACCGTCGCAATCAACGCCCCATCCCGCGTCAGGCGCACAAACAGCCGGATCCGCTTGTCATCACAAGACAGCACCTGCACCGTGCCCGTGATGGTCTGGCCCACGCGTGCTTCGCCCAGATGCAGGATGTGGCTTTCCGCCGTATAGTAACTGAACCCCGATTTCACATAGTGCAAATCCGCCCCGATAAACCGCAGGAACGCATCCACCGTCTCGCTGGAGGCAAACAGATAGCGGCTTTCCGTCATGTGCCCGTTGTAATCAATCCACCCCGGCAACACCGTCATCTGCACCTGCACACCGTCACCGGGTGCCGCCGCACGCCTGCGCGCGTCATGGTCCAGCAAGACCTTGCCCGCTCCCCAGTTGCGGTCCTTTAACGCACGCAGAAACCCGATCAGATTGCCATCGCGGATGCGTTCCAATTCCCTGATCGTATGGTGCCCCGATTGCGCATCTGACTGCCCCGCGATCAGGTCCACCAACGCGTCGTTGAATTCCGGCACATCCATCAGTTTCGTCCAGGGCCAGGTCAGGCACGGCCCGAATTGCGCCATGAAATGCTTCATCCCCGCCTCGCCGCCCGCCACACGGTAGGTCTCGAACAGCCCCATCTGCCCCCAGCGCAGGCCAAATCCCATCCGGATCGCCTCGTCGATTTCTTCGGTTGTCGCCACCCCATCCTTGACCAGCCACAATGCCTCGCGCCAGACCGCTTCAAGGAACCGGTCCGCAATATGCGCGTCGATCTCTTTGCGCACATGCAGCGGGAACATGCCCAAGGACCGCAGCGTTTCCTTGACGCCTTCAATCATCGCCGCATCCGTCACCGGTGACGGCACGATTTCGGCGAGTGGCAGCAGGTAGACCGGGTTAAACGGATGAGCCACGAAGATCATCGTGGGATCAGGCGCCCCTTGTTGCAATTCTGATGGTTTGAACCCGGAAGTCGATGATCCGATGGGCACGCCGCTGACCGATTGTTGGATTTGTGCAAAAACGCGGTGTTTCAGGTCCAACCGTTCCGACACCGATTCCTGAATATAATCCGCCCCTTCCACCGCTTCGGTGATGCTGCCTGCAAAGGTCAGGCGCCCCTCAACTGGCATCGGCACATCTGACAGCGCAGGCAAAGACGCCCGCGCATTCGCCAGTACCTCACCCACCTTGCGGTCTGCCGCAGGGTCCGGGTCATAGATCGCA
>JANNBG010000134.1:0-4759 GCA_031385205.1 Rhodobacterales bacterium | reverse complement strand
CCGCCATAGAGGCGCGCACTTCGGGTGGCAGGGCGGCAAAGGCCCCGGCATTCCATATGGCATGAAACGCCGCCGCCGCCGCCATCATGTCGCCCTCGCGAAACGCCTGCGCCACGGGCGCAAAGCGCACAAGATGATCCGCATAGGCAGGCGACCCCGCCGCCCGTGCCGCCGCAAACAGCACGGGTTCAATCAAGGTCAGTGTGCGCACCAGTTCCGGCCGCTCCAACGCCAGGCGCAGTGCAATCGTCGCCCCCGATGAATGCCCGACCACATCTATGGGCCCATCCATCACCGCCAGAACCGCCCGCGTGCAATCGGTGTGGTAATCCGTGCCCACCCACTCCGGGCTGCCACCATGCCCCGGCAAATCCGGCGCCATCACGCCCAGCCCCAAGCCCGCCCATTCCCCGCCATGCGCCAGTGCGCAATGCAGCGCCAGCATGCGGGGCGCATCGCCATAGGTGCGAATGCGCAAACTCACAGCGTGCCTGACAGATGCATATCCAGATGATCCAGCCGGTCCTGCCCCCAGAACATCTCATCCCCCACCATATAGAACGGCACGCCGAACACGCCCCTTGATACCGCCTCCTCCAGGTTCGCCGCATAGGTTTCCGCCGCCATCAGCATGCCTTTGTCCGCAACCCCCGGATCAAACCCATGCGCCACCAGCAAGCCCTTCACCACATCATCCTCTGCCACGTTCCGCTCTTCCGCCCAGACCGCCCGCGTCACCGCATGCACCAGACCCCCCAGATCACCCCCACCCGCCTTTTGCGCCGCGATGATCGCATAGGATGCAGGTGCCGGGTTTGTCGGCCAGAACGCAGGCCGCAGGGTCAACGGCATGCCCAGTTTTACCGACCACCGCCGCAATTCCTGCATCCGGTAGGCCATCCTGCTCGGATGCCTGTCCTTTGGCACCTGCCCGCCCGTGCGTGGAAACAACGCCATCGGGTCCAAGGGTTTATACGCCACCGTGGCCGCATGCTTTGCTGCAATCACCTCCAGCCGCTGCCCCGCCAGATAGGTAAAGGGCGAGATTGCTGCAAAATAGTAGTCGATCTGTGCCATGCTGACCCCCTGTTTCAGTTTGAGGTGACCGTAACCCGGTGGTAAGGCCTGTCAACGTCGCACAGGAGGCCACATGCCCGCCATCACCGAACCAAAGCTGATTTCCGGCAATGCCAACCTCTCGCTCGCCAAATCCATCGCAAGGCGCATGTCGATGCATCGGGGGATGAGCGTCAATCTGGTCGATGCGCGCGTGGAACGGTTCAACGACGGCGAGATTTTTGTGGAAGTGTTCGAAAATGTGCGGGGCGAGGATATGTACATCATCCAGCCCACATCGAACCCCGCCAACGATAACCTAATGGAATTGCTGATCATTACTGATGCCCTGCGCCGTTCCAGTGCCAGCCGCATCACCGCCGTCATCCCTTATTTCGGATACGCCCGCCAAGACCGCCGCGCCAAGGCCCGCACGCCGATCAGTGCCAAACTGGTGGCCAACCTGATTACCCAGGCCGGGGTAGACCGTGTTTTGACGCTCGATTTGCACGCAGCGCAAATCCAGGGGTTCTTTGATATTCCGGTGGATAACCTCTATGCCTCGCCCGTTTTCGCGCTGGACATTGAACATCATTTCAAGGGCCGCATGGGCGATCTGATGGTCGTATCCCCCGATGTAGGCGGCGTGGCCCGCGCGCGCGAATTGGCCAAGCGGATCAACGCGCCCTTGGCCATCGTCGATAAACGCCGCGAAAAGGCGGGTGAAGTGGCCGAAATGACGGTAATCGGTAATGTGACTGGCAAATGCTGCATCATCGTGGATGACATCTGCGATACGGCAGGCACCCTGTGCAAGGCGGCCGAGGTGCTGCTGGAAAACGGCGCATTAGAGGTGCACAGCTATATCACGCATGGCGTGCTGTCCGGCCCTGCCGTCGAACGTGTCAGCAAATCTGTCATGAAATCGCTGGTCATCACGGATTCCATTGAACCCTCCGATGCCGTGCGCACCTGCCCGAATATCCGCATCGTGCCAACCGCGCCGATGTTCGCCCAAGCCATTCTGAACATCTGGAACGGCACGTCGGTCAGTTCCTTGTTCGAGACGGAGACCCTGATCCCGATCTATGAAGGCATGTATCAACCCACCTGACCCGGGTCAGCGGCCCGCCCAAACCGTGCGGATATAGCTTGCCGTCATCAAATCCAGATGCGCACCGCCGCCGTTTTTGGCGATGGTGATGTCATCGTCGGATTGGCGGGTAAACATATTGGGATCATCGTAGAAATCGGCGATGATATCGCCCTCGGTAATCGTGCCATTCGCCAACGGGTCGATCAGCTCACCAATATGATGCACGGTGGTCGCACGTGCGTCCACAAAGATGCGCGCGCGTGACATTGCGGTATCGTCCACCTCACGCATGCCGGGCGCATAGGCGCCGATCAGGTCCAGATGCTGGCCGGGCTGCAGCCAGGCGCCCTTGATGATCGGGGTCCTGGCCATGGTGGCGGTGCAGATGATGTCGGCCTGTTGCACGGCGGTTTGCAGGTCATCCGCCACGGGCAGGCCCATCGCGGCTGCAGTATCACGGTTGCGGCTCCACACGGTGAACTGCGCGCCCGGGAAATGGCTGGCATAAGCCTGCACCATCGACCGCGCCACATTGCCCGCGCCCACCAGCAGGATGTTGCGCGCATCCTTGCGCGCAAGGCGTTTGGCCGACAGAAGGCTGTCACCCGCCGTTTTCCATTTGGTCACAAGGTGGAAATCGACGATCGCCGATAACACCCCCGTCGCATCATCATACAGCGTCACCGCACCGTTGATCGTGGGCTTCCCCGGCGCATTGCCCGGAAACACGGTGGCTACCTTCACCAGTTGGCCCATACCATTGATCCATGCGGTGCGGTTCAGCAGGGCATTCGGCCCGTTGTGCAACAAAACATCCTTGATATCCGCACGCGGCAGGCGGTGACCCGCCTCCAGCGCATCCGTCAGACCAGCCCATGTGAGCAGCGCCTCCGCCTCCGGTCCGATCATCATAGCGCGGCCTCCGTTTCTGATAACAATCCTTCCGCCACAAGGCGCGCAGCCCACCCCTCTGGCCCGTCAAACAGATGTGTTTTCCACCCCCGCGCATCTGCCGCCGCGATGTTATCCACCCTGTCATCCGTGAACAGCAATTCCCCCGGCGCTATCCCACAATGCGCCTCTACCATCGCATAAATCTGTGGCGACGGTTTCGTCACCCCCATCCGCCCCGATACATAGGCATGGTCGAATTCGTGCAGGATATCGTATTGCGTCAAGGCATATTCAAACGAATGAATGCCGAAATTCGTCAGCGCAAACACCGGCACTCCCTTGGCCCGCAGGCGCCGCAACAGGGTGATCGACCCTTCGATCCGCGGCGCTGCCATGTCGATCCAATGGTCATACCACCAGCGCAACTCCACCTCCCATGCCGGATGCCACGCCGCCCAGTCATAGATCGTCTCACGGAACAGCCCGCCTGCGTCAATCAGTTCGTTCATCGCATGCGGGTTGGCTTCGGCAAACATCCGCACACGCGCGTCAACGCCAATGCGCGTGTCGTAATACCGCTCCGGGTTCCACGCGATCAGCACATTGCCGATGTCATAGATCACTGCCTGCACCATCACCGCGCCCTCGTTTCGCGCCACAAGGTATAAAGCCCCGCCCCGATGATAAGCGCAATGCCAACCCATGCCGTCAGGTCGGGCCATGTATTGAACATCACCACCCCCCAGAAAATCGCAAACGGCATGCCCACATATTCAAACGGCGCGATCAGGGCCGCATCGCCCAAACGATAGGCTTGCGCGATCAGCAAGCCACCCATGACAACCGACAATCCAGCGGCAATGAACGCGGGCCAGTCATGCAGCGGCGGCCACACCCATCCTCGGAACAGAAAGGCCAAAGAGGGGTTTGCTGACCCGGCAAGGTGGCCGTCCCCCACCACCAGGCCCATCGTGGCGCTGACGATGATAAAGCCGATCTGGATATACAGGCTGAGCGCAAAGGCGCTTTCGGTGGCCTTCATGTGCCGCGTCATCAGGTTCGTCGCGGCATAACACAAGGCCGAGATCAGCACGAGCATCGCCGCAGGTTGAAACACCCCTGATCCCGGGCGCAGCATGATGATGACCCCCACCATGCCCATGGCCACAGCAGCCCAGCGGCGCGGGCCGACATGTTCGTGCAGCACCAGCACCGACAGGATGGTCACCAACAATGGGCTGACAAAGGCGATGGCGACCGCATCGGCGAGGGGTAAGGCCGCAAGGCCAAGGAAGTAGGTGACATTCGACACCATGACGAAACCCACGCGCAGCAGGTGGCCCTTGCGGCGACGTGTCAGCAATTGACGAAAATCGGCACGGGTCAGGGCCATCAGCGTCAGCATGAACGTCATGCCGATCAATGCGCGGATCAGGATCACCTGATGCAGGGCATAGCTGCCCGACAGGGATTTGATGGCAACATCATTGATGGAAAAGATCGCAGACCCCGCAAGGGCGCAAAGGATGCCCGTCAGGGCCGGGCTGCGGGTGGGGGCGGTGGTCATCGCATGACAGGATCATGCGCTTTGGGCCGGGGCTAGCGCAGATGCGACATAGGCTGTGGATTGGGTGAGCGTTTCGTGCTGCGCCAGACCCTCTCCCCCGGCCCCTCTCCGAAGGCGGAGAGGGGAGGTGCGCGCAGTCTGCACCC
>JANNBG010000132.1:0-2851 GCA_031385205.1 Rhodobacterales bacterium | reverse complement strand
GGACGGGTCATTTGACGCGCGGATTGGGGCGGCATGGGGCGATGCGGTGGAGGCGAGGTTGCTGCGTGGGGCGTGATGGCTGAGGCGGCGGAACCGGGGGTTTCACACCCCCGGACCCCCGTGGGATAGTTAGGGGAAGATGAAAATGGAGGCGGGTATGGATTTGGGTGAGGTGTGCGAGCCGACACGGTCGCGGCGGTCTGGGGGGCGGGCGGCGCGGGTGGAGTTGCGGTCCAACCCGATTGAGGAGAGCCTGCGGCCGATTCGGGCGGGGATGTCGGGGGGGCGGTACAAGCCGCTGACCGAGGCGGGGATGCAGCGGATACACCTTGCGGCGCTGGAGGCGCTGGAGGTGATCGGGTTATCACAGGCGCCGCCTTCGGGGTTTGCCGCGATGGTGGCAGCGGGGGCCATTCCGGGCGATGACGGGCGGCTGCGGTTTCCGCGGGCCTTGGTGGAGGATATGCTGGCAAAGGCGGCGCGGGGGATCACGCTGCATGGGCGCGAGGCAAAGCATGACCTGCATCTGAGCGGGACGCGGGTGCATTTTGGCACGGCGGGGGCGGCGGTGCATATTGTTGACCTTGAGACGGACACTTACCGGGATTCGACGGCGCAGGATTTGTACAATGCGGCGCGGATCACGCATGGGTTGGACAATGTGCATTTCTTTCAACGCGCGATGGTGTGCCGCGATGTGATTGACAACTTCCACATGGATATCAATACGTTATATGCGTGCATGTCGGGCACGACAAAGCATGTGGGGACGTCGTTCAGCGACCCGAGCCATGTGGCGGGGTGTATGGACCTGTTGCATATGGTGGCGGGGGGCGAGGAGGCGTGGCGGGCGCGGCCTTTCGTTTCCAATTCGAATTGCTTTGTGGTGCCGCCGATGAAGTTTGCGGAAGAAAGCTGCATGGCGATGGAGTCGTGCATTCGGGCGGGGATGCCGGTTTTGATGCTGTCTGCGGGGCAGGCGGGGGCGACGGCACCAGCACCGATTGCGCTGGCCATCGTGCAGGCGGTGGCTGAATGTCTGGCGGGGGTGGTCTATGTGAACGCCATCGCACCGGGGCATCCGGCGATCTTTGGGACATGGCCGTTTGTGAGCGATTTGCGCACCGGGGCGATGAGTGGCGGCAGTGCGGAGCAGGCGCTGCTGACGGCGGGCTGTGC
This sequence comes from Rhodobacterales bacterium, assembly GCA_031385205.1. Classification (GTDB taxonomy): domain Bacteria; phylum Pseudomonadota; class Alphaproteobacteria; order Rhodobacterales; family Rhodobacteraceae; genus JAAFHS01. Next base: position 1,672 of record JANNBG010000132.1, on the reverse strand, counting down.
GCAGATGCACCAGTTTTACGGGCTGCCGGGTGGGGCTGCTGCTGGCATCAGTGACAGCAAGCTGCCGGACATGCAGGCGGGATGGGAACAGGGGATTACCAATGTGCTGGCGGGGTTGGCCGGGCTGAACATGGTGTACGAATCCGTGGGGATGCATGCGTCGTTGCTGGGGTTTTGTCTGGAATCGCTGGTTTTAGGCGATGACATTCTGGGGCAGGTGATGCGCTGTGTGCGCGGGATTGAAGTGACGGAGGATTCAACTTCCATTGAGGCGATGAAGGCGGTGTGTCTGGGCGGGCCGGGGCATTATCTGGGGTCGGACCAGACGCTGGCGTTGATGCAGACGGAATATGTGTACCCGACGCTGGGCAACCGGATGAGCCCGAAGGAATGGGTGGAGGCGGGGCGGCCGCTGTTGCTGGACAAGGCGATTGCGCGCAAGAACGAATTGCTGCGCAAAATGGGCAGTACGATTGATGCAGAACTGGATGCAAAGGTGCGGGCAACATGGCCGATACACTTCGTATGATGCGGTATGGCTATGTGGGATTGGGCAACCTTGGCGGGCATGTGGCGATGAGCCTGCTGCGGGCGGGCTTTCCTTTGGTGGTGCATGATCTGGATGCAAGCTTGGGGGCGCGGCATGTGGAGGCGGGGGCGGGGTGGGCCGACAGCGTGTCTGCGATGCAGGGGCGTGTGGACCATATTGTGACGTGTTTGCCGAACCCGGCGGTATCGCGGTTGGTGGGGGAGGCTGTGCTGCGCGCCTTGCCAGAGGGCGGGACGTGGGTGGAAAACTCGACGCTGGGGCGGGATGATATTGTGGCGTTAAGTGCCATGGCGCAGGCGGCGGGGCGACGGTTTCTGGAGGCTCCGGTCACCGGGGGCGTGCATCTGGCGGCGCGGGGCGAGATTACGGTGCTGGTGGGCGGGGATGCGGATGTGTTGGCGCTGCACCGGCCCGCGCTGGAGGCTGTGGGGAACCGGCTGTTCCACATGGGGCCGGTTGGTTCTGCGGCGGTTATCAAGGTCATCACCAATATGCTGGCGTTCATTCATCTGAAATCCTGTGCCGAGGCGTTGATGTTGGCCAAGCGGGGGGGCCTCGACCTGGGGCAGGCGTGGCATGCGATTGCGGCGTCATCGGGGACGAGCTTTGTGCATGAAACCGAGGGTGCGCTGATTTTGAACGGGTCCTATGACATTGCGTTCAACATTGATTTGGCGTTGAAGGACCTGGGGTTCGCGTTGGGGTATGGGCGTGAATTCGGTGTGCCGCTGGACCTCGCAGCGGCGACGGAGCAGACCTATGTGGCGGCAAAGGCGGCCTATGGCGGTGCGGCGCAATCGCCGATGATTGCCAAGCTGCTGGAGGATTTGCTGGGCACGGATTTGCGGGCGGACGGGTTTCCGGCAAGGTTGGTGTGATGGATCTGGAGTTTCAGAAGCGGATGGCGGGGCTGTTGCATCACCGGAAATCACGGCTGATGCAGGGCGATGCGATTGTGCCGCCGCTGACGCTGTCGGCGACGTTCCATGTGCCGGATCATGCGAATGGCGGGTATTCTTATGGTGGTGGATATTTTAATTCACCTGCAGGCGCATTGACCAGTAACGCTGCGGCGACCGGTAAGGTGAGCTATGGATACTATGTAAACTATAAAAATGCGGC
>JANNBG010000064.1:0-3352 GCA_031385205.1 Rhodobacterales bacterium | reverse complement strand
GTGGGCAGAGCGGTCAGGAACTGCGCGCTGATCGCCACAGCGCCCATCAGGCAAGTGCTGCGCATCAGATTTGCGCGTGTTGCGGGGCGAGGCCGTTTTGGTGAAATCATTGGCATGGTGTGCCACTCCAAAGGACTTTTGCCCAAGGAATACACACTGATACGATTTTTTCAACGCTGCACGGTGAACGGTTCGCCAAAACATTGGCCTTTGTGACAAATTCTGCGGATTGTCGACATGATTTGGCTGCAGGTCATGCGTCGCCTTAGCTGCGATTCACCCGTCCTGCCGGACGATTTCCACGATCAACACATCCTTGACCATGTCGCCCATCGTGGCCGTTGCGGTTTCCAGCAGCGCGCGCCGCAGCACAACCATGTTCGATCCATCGGTAAAGCTGCCTTTAAACCCGCCTGAATTTGCATGATCGAACAACACCTGCAGAAAAACGTCGCGCAATTTCGGCTCTCGTTGAAACACAGCTTCGGTTGACCCCGCCGTCACCTCCAGACTCAGTGACAAGATCACCATCGCCGAGACGCGGCCATCTTCGACCACCGGGACAACGAACTGATTGCTCAGTTTCGCATATTCCGGCGGCACCTCCGGTTCTGCCGGATGTTCCGCCATCGCGGCCTCTGCCAGTTCAGGGTCCGCCGCCGGGCGCAGCGTCAGGCCCGCACCCGCGCCCGCGCCCAACCCCAGCAGGGCCAGCAAAATCGGCAGTAGTTTGCGCATCACATCCCCCTAAAACGGCAGCACAACATCGGCAACCTGCTGGCCATAGCGCGGTTGCTGCACATCAGTGATCTGCCCGCGCCCACCATAGGAAATCCGCGCTTCGGCGATTTTGTCATAGGTGACCTCATTCTGCCTGCTGATGTCCAAAGGCCGCACAAAGCCTGAAATCGTCAACTCGCGCAGTTCATAATTCACTCGCACCTCTTGCGACCCCTCGATCCGCAGCACGCCATTCGGCAGTTGTTCCACCACCGTCGCCGCCACCCGCAACGTCAGCTTTTCGTTGCGCGCCGTGTTGCCCGTGCCCTGATACGTGCTGGCCGACGACGTATTCACCGCCTGTGCCGAGGTCGCACCATCTGGCAGGATCGCATCCAGCCGCTGTGGAATACCCAGCAGCGATGGAATGCCCATCTGGTCACTGCCCGCCCGTGACCTGCCGCTGCTGTTGGAAAACTCCGCTTTGTCGTCGATCTCGATCACCACGGTCAGGATATCGCCCCGCCCTGCCGCCCTGCGGTCATCAAACAGCGCCGCATCGCCGCCCGCCCACAGGGACGCCGCATTGGTCGGCCCATCCAGCAGGGTTTCTTCGGGCATCGGTGGCGCATACATCGCCGCTTGTTGATAGGTGCCTTCCTGTGGCGTAAAGGCGGGCGCTTTGCCCACCTCGTCCAGCCGCGCACAGGCCGACAGCATCACCAGACACAGCAGCAAATTCCTCATGGCACAGCCCCCACATTCACAGATCCATCCGACATCACCCGCCCTGTCACCGTCAGGCGTGACGACAGGTTCATGATGCGGATCACGTCGCCCTCGGCCCCGCGCTCCAACGCACGGCCTTCCGTCATGATGGCCAAGGTGCCCGCCTGAAACCGCAACGGCACCAGTTGATTGCGGTCCACCACCGCCGCGGGCCCAAGGTCCGCCTGCAGCACGGCGCGCCCTGCATAAATCGTCACCCGTGCCTCTTGCCCAATGGCCCCGGCGGGCGTCAGCACCGCGCCGTCCATCACCGCATCCACGAGACTGACATCCTCGGCAGCGATCACTGATTGCGCCGGGATGGTGCGCACGGCGATCAGGCTTTCCGCGCTGGCCATGCCCGGTATCAGAAGTAAAATCCGCCACATCAGCGCAACTGCGTGGTGGCTGACAGCATCTGATCCGCCGCCGTGATGACCTTGGCGTTCAACTCATACCCGCGCTGCGCCTTGATCAGTTCCGTCACCTCACGCACTGCATCGACCGAGCTTTCCTCCAGATAGCCTTGCCGCAGGGTGCCAAGCCCATCCTGCCCCGCCGTGCCCACCGTTGCCGGGCCAGACGCCGCCGTTTCCAGAAACAGGTTCGACCCCATCGCCTCCAGCCCCTTTTCGTTCGTGAACCCCACAAGGTTCAGCTGGCCCAGCAGTTGCGGCTGCACCTGATCACCGAAATAGGCGTAAACCTCACCTGCCGGGTTGATCGCAATGCTGCTCGCCTCTGCCGGGATTGTCAGGCCCGGTGCCACCTCATGCCCATCACTGGTCACGATCAGCCCGTCGCCTGTGCGTTTCAGCCCGCCATCGCGCGTATAGGCCGACAGGCCCGATGGCAGCGTCACCTCCAGATAACCCTTGCCCTCAATCGCCACATCCAGATTATTGTTTGTCATCGCAATCGGCCCTTGCGACAGCACCACCGATACCGCCGATGGCCGCACGCCCATGCCCATCTGGATGCCGGTGGGCAGCATGGTACCATCTTCCGCCGTGATCGTGCCGGGCCGCGCCACCTGCAGATAATCCAGATCGGCAAAGTCCGCGCGCCGCGCATTATAGGCCGTGGTCGACATGTTCGCGAGGTTGTGTGCAATCACATCCACCCGCATTTGTTGCGCGCTCATGCCTGATGCGGCGATCTGTAAGGCTCTCATATCGTTCCCCTATCGCCCAAGTGTCTGAATGACGCCGCGCACGCGGGCGTCTTCGCTGTCCAGCAGTTTCTGGCCCATTTCATAGGTGCGCTGCACCGTGATCATCCGCGCTATTTCACTGACCGGATCCACGTTGCTATCCTCCAGCATGCCCTGCATCAGGGTCGCCCCCTCGGCCGGATCCATGCCACCTGCCGAAAACAGCGTCCCGCCTTCGTGCCGCAGGGTCAGCGGGTCTGTCGGCTGCCACAGCCCGATCTTGGCCAAGGGCACGCCATTCGCCGACACGGTCCCATCCGCCGCCATGCTGATTTGCCCTGCATCGGGCGGCACAAAGACCGGTGCGCCACCGCCATCCAACAGCTGATGCCCGTCCATGTTCACCAGTTCGCCCGTTGCCGAGGGCGTAAAACTGCCCGCCCGCGTCAGCCGTGGCCCATTGGGCGTGGCAACCTGAAAAAACCCCTCACCCTGAATAGCAAAGTCAAACGTGCCCCCCGTGGTGGATAGGCCCGCTTGCTGCAAATCCACGCTGCGGGTCTTGCCCTGCGCCATCGACAGCGAGGGGTCGTCCTCCAGCCGCGCCACATATTCTGAAAAGATGACCCCTTCGCGCCGGAACCCGGTGGTCGAGATGTTGGCAATGTTGTTCGCCACCACCTGCATTTCGCGCATCAGGCCGGATTGGCG
>JANNBG010000052.1:0-1775 GCA_031385205.1 Rhodobacterales bacterium | reverse complement strand
GCTTGATATGCGCACGGTCTGGACCCCTGCGACGGCAGCGGCGGAGGTGTTTGAAGGGCGCGACCGGACCACGGCTGCGGTGAAATGGACCGGAACACGCGTTGATCTGGTGTTCGGGTCCAATTCGCAACTGCGCGCGGTTGCCGAGGTGTACGGCGCATTCGATGGGCAGGCGCGGTTTGTGGCCGATTTTGTGGCGGCTTGGGCAAAGGTGATGGATCTGGACCGGTTTGATCTGCTGGCAGATTTGCTGGCCGCCTAAGGCATCGGGCGCGGGAGTGGTGGCCCGCGCCTGACCACCTATCCGATCAACGGACCCGATTTGCCATACGTCTCGTCATAGTGCCGCCGCAGGCGCATCAACGCGATGCGCAACACGATCTTGCCAGACCGTGACGCCCAACCCATCCGCTTTTCCGCAGCCTCGATGCCTTCCAGAAAGCAGCATACCCGCAGCGCCACGTCGCCCAACCCCGGCCCCAGATCGCGCAAGGCCGCCGCCACGCGGTCCCGTGCTGATGCGGGCCCGTTGCCTGTGCCCGAATCCGGCCTGAACCCACCCCGATCCCCCGCCGCCAGAAACCGATCCCAGTTCTGCGCCACGCGCGGGCCCATCTGGGCCAGTTCAAAATCCTCGCGCAGACGCTCGCCCGCCTCCACCAGATCGCCTTCCAGGAACACCTTGCCATCCTTGTCACGCCTGCGCCCCATCAGGGCAATCGGGCTTTCTGCAAGGTTATAGCGCACGCGTTTGCGCCCCTCAGGCTCCGCCACCACCTTCTCGCCCCAGACCCGGTGCTGGTCGCCAAACGGCGTTGCCGCCTCGGCCATGCCCGCAACGGGTGCCTCGTCATCCAGCATCCGCCGCAGCGCCGCCCGCCCCGCTGACGTGATATCATAGGTGGCCACCCGCCCCGCCTTGCGGCAGGTGATCCAGTCCTTCAGCACAAAGGCCTGGGCCACCACACGCTCCATCACCGCGGTGCGCATGGTGCGCCCATCGGGCGTCTCGCGCATCACTACGGCCTTATCCATATCCGGTGCAATCGCCAGCACCGCCCCCGGTTCGGCCAGCCGTCGCAGCATCCGGCGGCCTTCGCGCATCAGGGTTTCATTATCGATCTGCAGCGTTGCAGGGCGCATCTGGGCAGTCATATCAGCAGAGTCCTTTCTGGCTGGAACAGGGGGGGTCTGAAGAAGGCAGCCAAGCGCCTCGTCCAGCAATGGGTCATCCCTGCGGTTTTCATAGCGCCTGACCAGACGCATCACAGTGGACGCAGCGCAGCCCTGCCGCCGCGCAATCTCGCGCAGCGACAGGCCTTTGCCGGTATGGTCAATGTAAAGTTGCAGTGCCTGCGGCAGCCAGGTCGGAAGCATGTGTGTGGCAGTGCCTGTTATCGTCATCATCGTTGTTCCTGACCACTTGGGTCTTGTCAGTCCAGCCACGGACGCATTCAACCTTGGGTGGTTTTGGTTACCCTTTGGTTAACAATTGTCACAATGTGGATAATTGTCGCCAATTCATAAACAATTCAGAAACCTCCGCGCGGTGATATTGGCAAATATGCAACGCATGGTTGTGTCACGGCATAGTCAGGCATCGAATCTCATGCAGAGGAAATGACATGCGCGACATCCGCACCGCCCTTGAAGCCATACGCCGGCCCCGGCTTTTGATGAATGCCGCACGGTCGGGTCTCGTGAATTACAAACGTGACCGGGATTTGCGGCGGCTGATCGGAACGGAACCGCGCACGCCGATGGACATCACCCTG
>JANNBG010000048.1:0-4166 GCA_031385205.1 Rhodobacterales bacterium | reverse complement strand
CAGCAGCACCTGATCCGCGCCATCCTGCGCCGCCACGCCCGGCATGGCCGCCATCAGGCTGGCCTTGCGATCCAGCAACACCTTTGGCGCGGTGGTTTCCAGCACGGATATGCGCAGGTGTTTGCCCGCAACCTCATATTCCTTGCTGTCCATACGCAGCAATTCCGCATCCGAAAACGCCCCCATATCCGACTTTGCCGCGAACATCTTTGCCGCAAAGGTGGGGATATCGACGCCCAACTCGGCAGCCAGCTTTTCCGCCACCGCGCGGTCATGCGACGTGGTGGTGGGGCTGCGGAATTCCAGCGTATCCGACAGGATGCACGACAGCATCGCACCCTTGATATCCGCCGGGCATTTGGCCAGATCATCGCCCATGATGTCGTGCATCACTGTGGCCGTGCAGGCCAGTGGGCGGATGTACACGTTGATCGGCGTGCGGGTTTTCAGCCCGCCAACAAGCATGTGATGGTCGATGATCGTTATGATATTCGCGTCATTGATCGAGGGCGGCAGTTCAGCCGGGTTGTTGGTATCGACGATCACCACATTGTCGGACGCCGAAACATCCGCGATGATTTCCGGCTTGGCAAAGCCCCAGTGGTTCAACAGGAACATGGCCTCGGTATTGGGCTCGCCCAGCAAAACGGCCTTTGCATCGCCGCCGCGCACATGGGTCAGATACCAGGCCCAGATGATGGCGGACAAGGTGGCATCGGTATCGGGGGACTTGTGGCCGAAAACGAGAGTGGTCATGGGGGAAGCCTCGTGATGAATTTGGCGCGCTTATAGGCATGGCTGCGGGGGTTGTCACGGGGGCGCGCGGGTTGCACTGTGGATCGGGCGGCAAGCGGGGGATCAGATGCGCATTGTGCGACAAGGGGCGTTGTTTTGTCAGGCCGAGGTCGCAGACCTGACGGTGACGGCGCTGTCAGACGGGTATGTCGATATGCCTGCATCAGACCTGACAGGGGTTCAAGATATGGCAGCCGTTGCCCTGACGGATGGCAAGCTGCGGTTGGCCGTGCATGCCTTTGTGGTGCAAGGGCCCGCAGGGACGTTGCTGATCGACACAGGGGCGGGAACGGTGTGGAAGCCGACGATGGGGCGGTTGCCGCAGGCGATGGCGGAGGCGGGGATTGATCCGGACAAGATTGCACAGATTGCGCTGACGCATGTGCATACCGACCATTTTGGCGGGCTGCTGGGGCCCGCGGCAGCGATGATGTTTGCCAATGTGACGCGCATCTTTGTGCCGGTAGAGGAGTTGGGCATCTTTCGCACACGCTGTGGCGGCAGCCCGATGGTGGACCGGGTGGTCCCGCTGGAACAGGGCGACGGGCCGCTGCCGGGGGTGATGGCGGTGAACGCCCCGGGGCATACGGCGGGGCATATGGCGTATCTCGTGGAAAACCGTCTGCTGATCTGGGGCGACATCGTGCATGTGCCGGGCGTGCAATTTGCGCAGCCGACGGCGGGCTGGGCGCATGATGCGGATGGGGCGATGGCGGTGCAATCGCGGTTGCGTCTGATGCGGCGGGCGGCGGATGAAGGGCTGATGGTGGCTGGCGCGCATCTGGACTTCCCGGCGATGGGGCGGGTTCAGGCCGATGGGGCCACCTATCGCTATGTGCCGATGGCGTGATATCACGCGGGCGCGCCTATCCGCGCCGACTGAACGATATGCCAGAACACGGCGGCAAACACGATGCCGCCGCCGATCAGGGTTTGGCTGGAAGGGCGTTCGGCAAACACGATCCAGACCCAAAAGGGGGCGAGCGGGGCATCCAATACGCCGATCAGGGCAGTCTCGACCGGGGTGATGTGGCGTGATCCCATCAGGAACAGCGCAAGGCCCAAGGCGGAATTGACAAGGCCAAAGGCGGCGAGGATGGCGAGGTCGGGTGCCATGGGGATGGTTGCGCTGGCGAAGGGTAAGGCGACAAGCGCACTGAACAGGGCGGATGCGGCGGCGGCAGGCAGGGTGGGGATGGCCGGGTATCTGCGCCCCATGACCATCATCAGGGCCATGGCAGCGGTCATGCCAAAGGCCAGCAGCGCGCCGATCAGCGTGCCCTCGCGCCCCATGCCGATCATGTAGACAGCCCCCGCAAACGCGACCACTGCGGCGATGGCTGCACTGCGGGTGGGCGCCTCACGCAGCACAAACCAGCCAAGCGCCGCAGCAAGGAACGGGGCCATGGCATAGATGATGGCCACATGGGCCACGGTGGTCAGCCCAAGGGCGGCAATAAAGCAGAGCATGCCAAAGGCCGATACCACGGCATAGCCAAGGCCAGCGGGACCAAGGTGCCGAAAGCCGCGCAGGCCGGTGCGGCCCTGCAACGCCAGCAGAACAGCAATCAGACCGATGGCCCCAAAGGCCCCGCGCCAGACCAGCATGGTGGCGGTATCAAGGGCGAGGATACGGGTGAAAAGGCCCGTCGTGCTCCACGCGAAGGCAGAGGCCATGACAAGGGCAATACCAAGGCGATGGGTGGGCATGTCACTGCTTTCCGGTCCCGCGTATGTCTGCAGTGTTCATATCAGCAAAACCGGGGCAATGACGACAGGGTTCGCGTGAGCGTTTGCCGGGAAAGCGGTGGTTACTGGAGTGGGGGATGGGCAGATTGCCCATCCTACGCGGCAGTTGTTGCGTAGGATGGGCAATGCTGCCCATCCCACCCGTCATGCATCACATGCTGGAGGCTGCCGTCAGCGGTGCAATATTCACGGTGGCGTTGTAATCGGGCAAGGCTGCCGGGATCGACCCTGCACCGACGAAGACTTCCGCCACGCCCTTCATGAAGATCTGCGCGCCGCCGCCCAGCCATTTTGCGCCCAGCTGGTCAGCCGCCGTCGGGAAAACGAAGGTCGCCATGGTTTCGGCCGTGGCCGCCTCGTCCATGCCAGAATCCTTGGCGATGACGGGCAGCATTTCGGCCTGTTTGGACGTATCCGCCCACATGGCATTGGCATCCGCTGTCACCTTCAGGAATTTTGCCACCAGATCCGGGTTTTCGGCCACAAAGCCTGCATCCGCGGATGTCACATCAAACACCAGCAGACCCAGTTCTTCTTTCTCGGCCCCGGTCAGCAGCACGTTGCCATGTTCCTTCATGCGGCGCAAAGACCCGCCCCAGCCGCAGGCCATATCCAGCGTGCCCTGAGCAAAGGCGGCAGCGCCATCTGGTGGCGCCATGTCGACCACATCCATCGAGGCCACATCCACGCCGAAATGCTCCATCTGCTTCAAAAAGCCGTAATGTGCGGCCGACCCGATCGGCACGGCGACCTTTTTGCCAGCCAGTTCGGCGGCGTTGTCCTTGGTGATCTCCAAATCCGTGCGCACGACGCAGTTGTCGTTTTCGGCATAGCTGACGGCCACATCGATGGCCTGCAGGCCCTGACCCGCGCTGGTTGCTGTCACAAACGGCGGCACACCCTGACTGACCGAGATTTGCACATCGCCGGATGCCATGGCCGCACTCATCGCGGTGCCGGTGTCAAAGGCGCGCCAGTTGATCTTGACGCCCATCGCCGCATCATAGGTGCCGTTCACTTTGGCAAATTCAAAGGGCATCGGCCATTCGAGGAAATACCCCACCGTGATTTCATCCAAGGCCATGGCGGGCCCCCCGGCCAGAAGGGCGGCACCGGTTGCGGCACCCAGCAGCAGCTTGCGTAGGGTCAAAATCGTATCCTCCGTTGTTGGCACCGCGCAGGTTTATCCGATGCGTCGGTCGTGTGGGTTTGGCTGCAATGGACCGTCAGCCCGGTGGTAAGTTTCTGCAAGACTGCCCTGTAAAGCAAGGTTGAAAGGGCGGCCTTGTCACATAACTGTTGTGCGGCGATCTTGCGCGCACCAAACGATTCTTGTTCTGGCCTTAACGGACTGCACGCTCTGGCCCTACGGAAGCGATGGACTATCACTGATAAATGATCAAATTCCGGCAGAGACGCTGGTAATTGCAGCAAACCCCGAAAGGACGCCCGATGGACAGCATGGCCAATGATATTTCCGCTGTGGTGGAGGCGGACCGCGCGCATGTCTGGCACCATCTGAGCCAGCACAAGCAGTATGAGACGATTGACCCGCGGGTGATGGTCGAGGGTAAGGGGATCAAGGTTTGGGACGCCAAGGGGCGCGAACATCTGGATGGCGT
>JANNBG010000806.1:0-3876 GCA_031385205.1 Rhodobacterales bacterium | reverse complement strand
GGTTGACCGCAGGCAAGCCGTAAACCGGGGTGGCAAGACCGGCCTGCCGCGCCTTAAGTTGCAAGGCCAGAAACTGCGAATAATGCCGCGATTGGTGCAAATTGCCACCGTGAAACCACAGCGCCTCTTGCTGGGTCGGCTTCCACATATTGCGCAGCTCACCCTCCCACGGGCCAGGATCTTTGGTGGTGCCAGACCCAAGGCCCCAGCATTTGCCCACTTTGTCGGCCACATCCTGACTGATCAGATCCGCCGCCCAGCCATTCATAGACCCATAGCCGGTGGCATAAATCACCAGATCGGCAGGTAAATCGGTGCCATCCTGTAACACCACCGATGTGGCTGTCAAATGGCTGACATCACTGCCGGATTTCAATTTGATACCACCATCAATGATCAACTGGCTGGCGCCCACATCAATGTAATAGCCTGACCCGCGCCGCAGATATTTCATGAACAACCCGGTGTCGTCATCGCCGAAGTCCAGCATAAAGCCGGCCTTCTGCAGGGCACTGTAAAACGTCGCATCTTCGCTGCGGATGGCATCGTAAATCGGTTTCTGAAACGCGGGCAGCACCGCATAGGGGATTGAAGCAAAGGTCAGATCGGCCTTGTTGGTGGTCATGCCCGCCGCCACCGCCGCTTCGGAATACAGCGACCCCAAGCCATGCATCATCAGCGGATCGGACCGCACGATATGGGTGGTCGACCGCTGCACCATGGTCACATCCACGCCGCCCTCCCACAGGGCCGCACAGATATCATGCGCCGAATTGTTGGCCCCGATCACCACCACCTTTTTGCCGCGATACGCGTCCGGGCCGGGGTGCTGGCTGGAATGCTGTTGCGCACCGGCAAAGAGGTCCTGCCCCGGAAACCCCGGGATATTGGCCTTGCCCGACATGCCGGTCGCAAACACCAGCTGTTTGGGGCGCAGCACCACGTCTTTGCCATCGCGCGTCACATGCACCACCCACTCGCCCGAAACCGCATCATACTTGGCGCTGGTTGCGGTGGTCGCAGACCAATAGTTCAACTCCATCACGCGGGTATACATTTCCAGCCAATCGCCCAGCTTGTCCTTGGGGGTGAACACTGGCCAGTTCGCCGGGAACGGCAGATAGGGCAGATGGTCATACCAGACCGGGTCATGCAGGCAGAGTGATTTGTAGCGGTTGCGCCAGCTGTCGCCCGCGCGGGCGTTCTTTTCGATCACGATCGTCGGCACGTCCAGCTGCCGAAGGCGCGCTGCAAGTGCTATACCGCCCTGACCGCCGCCGATGATTACCACATAAGGCTGCGTGGTGATGCCAAGCGCCGCAGCTTCGGCCTCCCGCTTTTCGGCCCAGGATTTGCGATCCGCGGCCGCCCCGTGGTCTGCTCCCTGCGGCCGCATTGTGCCAACCCGCTCTTCGTGGCCTTTCAGTTCTTTCAGCGTTGTCAGCAACGTCCAGATCCTGCCGTTGCGGATGCGGATGTGGCCCTGCCCGCGTCCGGTTGCAGTTTCAAAATCGATCCAAGCTTGTTGCACTTCGCCCGCGTTATCGGCGGCTTCACCGGCTGCCACGCGAAATCCGGTTGGTTTGACTGATGCCAACTGCGCGGTCAACATGGAGGCTATCGCGGGCGCGCCTTGCAGTGTGGCGATATTCCAGGTAAAGCTGACCAGATCGCGCCAATAGCCTTCCGGTTCAAAACAGGTTGCCGCCGCAGCAATATTGCCCTGTTCAAGGGCCATGCCAAACCGCTGCAGCATCGCCTCGACGATGCCCGTTTTTGTTGCAATCAGAGTATCTGCCATCGTAGCCCCCCTGTTTTTGCGGCGCATTGCGCGACCAGCGATCCATGAATTCAGCAATCGCGCAGTGCTGTCACGGCCACTTGGCTTCCGTTCACGCGACCGAGTGTATCGTCTCGGCAATCAACCGCCCGACAAGCGTCGCAGCCTCGACCTGCGGCAGATGACCCACGCCATCCAAGCGGTGCACTGCAACCGCACCCGGCAGCCCGTCAGTCTCCAAAGGTCGCAAGATGGCGTCTTGCAAACCGGAAACGATGCGACAGGTGCAATTGAGGCGCTGGAGCGCGGGTTTGACCGAGAACAGGTGGGTGTTGCCTTCGAACAGCGTCCGTGCAAGTGCCGCCAAAGCACCCGATGGGGCCGGTCCTGTGCGGGCCGCAAAAGCTGCGCGCACCATTGCATCGCCCAGCCGGTCAGGCGCATGCACCAGATACTGCATCCAGACCCGCAGCGCTGCTTCGGTTTTTGCCTCCACAAACCCTGCGATGAAATCACCATTGATCCACGGGCCAAGTCCTGCGGGCGCAATCAGCGTCAAGGATCGGATATCAAAATTGCCCCGGTCGGCCAGCGCCACGGCGACCGCAGCACCCAAGGAGTGCCCGACCAGATGCGCGCTGGTGATCCCGGCATCGCCCAGACGCTGCGCCATGTCATCGACCAGTGCATCAAACCCGGTAACCGTTTGGGCTGGCGCCGCCCCGTGCCCTGCCAGATCGGCACCCAGCATGGAGTTTGGCACCGCGACCCGCGCGACCAGCGGGCGCCATGCCGCCAGTTCCGCGCCAAAGCCATGCAGGAACACAACCGGGGTTCCGGTGCCTGCTTGCAAGGATTGCACGCCCGCGCCACTCCGCAGGGTTATTGGAGCGGCGTTCATCGCTGGCTGCGCTTGCAAGGCAGCCGTCACATCGCGCATCACCACCGCGCCGCGCGGCCCGGTGCCTGCGATCTGGTGCAGATCCAGCCCGTTTTGCGCCGCAACCCGCCGCGCAAGCGGTGACGAGCGCCCGCCGCCATCTGCTACAACCGTTGCAACACTGGGCAAAGGACGATCGGCCTGCTGCGTTTCGACCGGGGCCGCCGCCACCCCAACTACTTCGCCTGCTAGCCCCAGATGCATCAGGGGTTCCAGCACCGGGGCCAGATCACCCACCGCAAAGGGCAGCGAAATCACGATGCCCGCAACGAACGCCTCAACCTCGAACGGTGCCTTTTCGCTTTCCACTTCGGCGACGATATCACCCTTGGCAACCTTATCGCCAAGTTTCACATTGATCGCCACGATCTTGGCTTCCGTTAGATCTTGCCCGACCTGCGGCACCAGAATTGCATCAGCCATGTGCGGCTCCTTTATGTCGGTTGGGTCAGCCTAGAGGTTCAAGATGAAGGCAGCGGCGCACAGCGGCCAGCACATCGTCTTTTTGCGGCACGCTGGCCTTTTCCAGCGCCAGATTGAACGGGATCGGCACGTTCAAACCGGCGACAATCTGGATCGGCGCATCCAGTTCATAAAAGGCCTCTTCCTGAATGATCGACGCGATGTCCGATGCAACGCCGCCGCGCCGCACCGCTTCCTGCACGATCACCACGCGCTTGGTTTTGGCGACCGAGGCCAGAATTGCGGCCTTGTCCAAAGGCACCAGACTGCGCGGATCCAGCACTTCGCAGTCAATGCCCTGCACGGCCAGTTCCTCGGCGGCTTCCAGTGCGCGGGGCACCATGTTGGACCATGCGATGATGGTCACGTCTTTGCCCGGCCGCTTGATATCGGCCACGCCAAACGGGACCACATGCTCGCCATCGGGGACCATGCCCTTGGTCATGTAGAGGTGCTTGTGTTCGATAAAAATCACCGGGTCCATCTGGCGCAGCGCGTGTTTCAGCAGGCCCTTGGCGTCAGCGGGGGTTGATGGCATCACCACCTTGAGCCCCGGAATATGGTAAAACAGCGCCTCAAGGCTTTGGGAATGCTGCGCCGCAACACCGCCGCCTGCACCACCCTGGGTGCGTAAAACAAACGGCACCCGGCCCTCGCCGCCGGTCATCAGCCGGAATTTAGCCGCCTGATTGAC
>JANNBG010000795.1:0-2640 GCA_031385205.1 Rhodobacterales bacterium | reverse complement strand
AAACAAGACGGTGATGCGCTGGAGATGAGCCTGATCGGCGGCAATGGCAGCACGCTGCGCTATTCCCGGCAGTAGTTACCCGCGCGGGTTCACCAGTCGCCCCATCAACCCACCGGCCCGGATCACACCAATCACATGACCATCCTCGGTCACCGCAATTTCGGCTGCACCGTCGCGCATCGCCTCCATCACGGTTTTCACGGGCGTCTCGGCCGTGACGGCATGGGCCGATGTGGATGCGCCTTCTTCCATCACATCGCGCGCGGTCAGCACGGACAGGGGGTTCATATGTGTGACGAAATCGGCAACATAGTCGCTGACCGGGTTGGCGATAATCTCACGCGCAGTGCCGCATTGCACGATGCGCCCGCCTTCCATCAGGGCGATGCGGTCGCCCAGCTTGAACGCCTCGTCCAGATCATGGCTGACAAAGACGATGGTGCGTTTCAGTTTATCCTGCAGTTCCAGCAACTCATCCTGCAGGCGTGACCGGATCAGCGGGTCCAAGGCGCTGAACGGCTCGTCCATCAGCAATATCGGCGCATCGGTCACAAAGGCCCGCGCCAGCCCCACGCGTTGCTGCATGCCACCGGACAATTCGCCCACCTTGCGGTCGGCCCATTGCGTCAGGTTGACCAGTGCCAGCTGTTCGTCCACCTTGGCGCGGCGCTGGTCGGGCGTCTGGCCCGCCAGTTCCAGCCCCAGCCCCACATTGTCACGCACCGTGCGCCATGGCAGCAGGCCAAAGGCCTGAAACACCATGGCAATGTGTGACAGGCGCAGACGGCGCAGCGTATCGGCATCGGCATGGGTGACCGAGGTCATCTTATCCCCATCCGCCACCCGCACTTCGCCCCGGCAGACCGGGTTGAGGCCATTCACCGCGCGCAGCAAAGTGGATTTGCCCGATCCTGACAGGCCCATCAGCACAAGGATTTCACCATTGCCGACGGACAGGCTGCAATCATGCACACCCAGAATTTGGCTGGTACTGGCCTGAATGGTGCCACGGTCTTGCCCCGCGTCCATCAAGGGCAGGGCAGATTTGGGGTTATCACCAAAGACGATGTTGACCTTATCAAATTCAACGGCATTCAGCGGTTTGGTCATTTGCGTTCCACCCGCAGCATGCGGTCCAACAGAATGGCGACCACCACGATGATGAACCCCGATTCAAAGCCGAGCGCGGTGTTGACGGAATTCAGCGCCCGCACAACCGGCACGCCCAACCCATCAGCACCCACCAGCGCCGAGATGACAACCATCGACAGTGACAGCATGATCGTCTGGTTCAACCCCGCCATGATTTGCGGAAAGGCCCAGGGCAGTTCCACCTTCCACAACCGTTGGCTGGGTGTCGCGCCAAAGGCTGTGGCCGCTTCCAGCAGCGCTGTTGGGGCGGTGGAAATGCCCAGATGCGTCAGTCGGATGGGGGCGGGCAGCACGAAGATGACGGTCGCAATCAGGCCGGGCACGGTGCCGATGCCGAAAAACACGATGGCGGGGATCAGGTAAACAAATGTGGGCAGGGTTTGCATCAGGTCCAGCACCGGCACCATGGCGGCATAAAGGCGCGGGCGGTGGGCGACGGCAATGCCGATGGGCACGCCAAAGGCCATGCAGACGATGCAACTGGCGATAACAAGGGTCAGCGTTTCGGTGGTTTCTTCCCAATAGCCCTGATTGAGGATGAACAAAAACCCGATCAGCACCAAGAGGCAGGTCTTCCATGACCGCTGCAAACCCCAGGTCAGCGCGACGAACAGGCCAATCACAACCAGCGGTGGGGGGGTTTGGAACAACCACAGGATGGCGGCAATGATCGTCTCGATCGTGGTGGCGATGGCATCGAACAGGCCACTCGCATGCTCTTTCAGCCAGTCAAACCCTGCCTTGGCCGTTTTGCCAACCGGGATTTTTCCGTCTTTCCAGCCGAAGAGTTGCTCCAACATGTGACCCCCTTTGGATTGGCCCCGGCGTTTGACCGGGGCCTGTTCGGTTATTGCAAGGCGGCCAGAACGGCAGCCTTGGCATCGCCACCGTCTTTGGTGGTCACACCTTCCAGCCATGGGTCGATGACGGCTGGGTTTGCCGCCAGCCACGCCTTGGCCGCATCTGCCGGATCAGCGCCATCATTCAGAATGGCACCCATGATCTCGTTTTCCATCGCCAGGCTGAACGATAGGTTCTGCAGCAGTTTGCCGGTGTTCGGGCATTCCGTCACAAATCCCGCCCGCGTGTTGGTGGCCACCGTTGCCCCGCCAAAGTTCGGCCCGAAAACATCATCGCCGCCGGTCAGATACGTCATCTTGAAGTTGGCATTCATCGGGTGCGGCTCCCACCCCAGAAACACGATGGGCTTGGCGTCGCCCGTCGTGCGCGCCACTTCGGCCAGCATGCCCTGTTCAGACGATTCCACCACGTTCATCGCACCCATGCCCATGGTATCCGCCTCGATCATCGACAGGATCAGCCGGTTGCCGTCATTGCCGGGCTCGATGCCATAAATGTTGCCCTCCAGCGCGTCCTTGTTCTTGGCGATATCAGCGAAATCCTTGATCCCAAGTGCTGCACCCGCCTCGTTCGTGGCCAGTGTGTATTTTGCGCCTTCCAGGTTGGTGCGTACGGTTTCAACCGTTT
>JANNBG010000786.1:0-1948 GCA_031385205.1 Rhodobacterales bacterium | reverse complement strand
CAGCGCCTGCGCATGGCCTGCGGTATTCTTGATGCCGCCGCCTGCGATGATCACCGGGCGACTGGCCATGGCCAGCAGGCCGGCCGCCTGATCGATTGCCGATTGCGCGCCTGCAGGGACGGATTGCGAGCGGTAGGTTTGAGGGCTTTGGAATGCGGGATACTCGGCAGAGGCCGACAGCACATCGCGCGGCAGGTTCAACTGCACCGGGCCCCGGCGCGGCGTCATGGCCACGCGAAATGCCTCGCGGAACATTTCTGGTACCCGGTCGGCACTGGTGGCAGTCCATGTCTTCTTGGTCACCGGTTTGAACAGTGCCTGCTGATCCACCTCTTGGAACGCATCGCGGTACAGGTGCGCCGATGATATCGCGCCCGCGATGGACACCACCGGCGAGAACGCCGCCGCCGCCTGCGCAAGGCCTGTTACCAGATTTGTCGCCCCCGGACCGTTCTGCCCCGCCAGTATCACCCCCGCACGGCCAGACGCGCGGGCATAACCATCTGCCATATGGGTGCCCGTGCGTTCGTCATGCACGCCGATAAACGCGATGTCTTTCGCGTCATAAAGCGCGTCAAACATCTCCATCGTGGCCGATCCGATCAGGCCGAACACATGTTTGACCTCTTCGGTTTGCAAGGCTGCCACCGCCGCCTGTCCGCCCGTCATCGTTGTCATATTGTAAGTCCGTTCTTGCGTAACTGCGGTGTCCTGCACGTCAAAAACTGCAAGATAGGCTGGATGAAAAGATCGGGCCGCTCGATCAGCCCCAAATGTTGCAAGCCCGGCACGATCACCGTGTCAGCGCCTTTGATTTCTGATGCGATGGCATAGGCCATATCAGGCGTACTGCCGCTGTCATATTCGCAGGTCATCACAAGGGTGGGGGCCGTGATGGCGCGCGCGGGGCGGATCAGTTCGACCACGCCTGTCGCCAGAACTTGGCGGTGCCGGGTGTAGTTATCCGGATCATTTGCCAGAACCAAGGCGCGGACCTTGGCCACAGTATCCGGTGCGTCTTGCCGGAATTGGGCCGTGAACCAGCGCGAAAGGGTACTGTCGATGGTGGCCGCTGGTCCCCCTTCACCGGTCTGCGCGGCACGGTCTTCGACCAGCCGCTGCGCCTCGGGTGTGCGTTCATGCGGGGAATTCAGTACGATCAGGGCTGTCACACGCCCCGGATGATCCATTGCAAAGCGTCGGTTGATCATGCCGCCCAGCGAAAAGCCTATGATGGTGGCGCGGGCGATTTGCAGCTCGTCCAGCAGCGCCACAAGGTGATCTGACAACATGGTCAGGCTGGGCACTTCCTGCGGCACCGCACTGTCACCATGACCCGGCAGATCATAACACAAAACCCGGTAGGCTCGTGCCAAGCTGGGCACAAATGCATCCCAAGTCGCCCTCGTCAGGCCCAGCCCGTGTACCAAAACCAGCACTGGCGCGCCAACCGGCCCGGTCAGATCATAGCTTGTGCCGGTTGTGCTGTGGGCCAACCCCTACACTCCCGCCGGATTGTCAACATCGCGGCCCATTTCGCGCAGGTCGGCGTAGCGGTCGCCAATCCGGTGCAACGGATGCCCGCCGACAGACGCGCCAAGCGCCACGATGATCTCATCATCCGCAGGGGCATCGGGCACGGTCAGATGGATGGTCTGATAATGCGACCGGCGCCCGCCATCATCCTTGTCCATCAAGGGGATCATCAGCGCACAGCCTGCCGCCCCGCGCGTGTTGGTGAACACCAGATACGTCTTGGCCTGCACCGCATCGCGGAACTGATTGCCGAACCACAGCGAATGGGTCAGGGCTTGGGCATGTTCAATCTCGCCGCCCATGCCGACGACGGACGCTTTGCCATAGCCTTCCAGCTTGTCACCCGTCACGCCCAAGATCATGTCGGTCAGCAATTTGCCAACCTCCGGGCAGACATCGCGCACTTCTGGCG
>JANNBG010000785.1:0-10868 GCA_031385205.1 Rhodobacterales bacterium | reverse complement strand
GAAACTTTCGCGCCGTCCATTGCCGGTGGGGTCCACGCCCATCAGGCGGGCATTCTGGCGGTCCTGCATGTAGCGGACCAGAACACCGTCTTCGATCAGGACATTACGCTGGCTGGGTGTGCCTTCATCATCGACGGAAATGGACCCGCGCCTGTCGGGCATGGTGCCATCATCCAGCACGGTCACACCCTTTGCGGCGATCTGCTGGCCCAGAAGGCCCGCGAAGGCGGAGGTCTTCTTGCGGTTGAAGTCGCCCTCCAGCCCGTGGCCGATCGCCTCGTGCAACAGGATGCCCGGCCAACCCGGCCCCAGCACGACGTCCATCACGCCAGCGGGGGCGGCTACGGCATCAAGGTTGACCAGCGCAATGCGCAGGGCTTCCTTCACCACGGGCTGCCAATGCCCGGCCTCCATCAGCCGTGCCAAACCGTAACGCCCACCACCACCGGTGCCGCCCTGTTCGCGCTTGCCGTTTGCCGTGACGATGACGGACACGTTCAGCCGCGCCATGGGGCGCACGTCTGACAGGCGCAGGCCTTCGGGGCGCAGGATTTCGACCTCTTGATAACTGGCGGCGAGGGTGGCCGACACTTGCACGACGCGGGGGTCGAGGGCGCGGGCATAGGCGTCAATCTCGCGCAGAAGATCGATCTTCACGGGGAAGGTCGCATCCATCATCGGATCGGCGTCGGAATAGAGGTGCTGGTTGGTGCCGCGTGGGGCGGGGGCCATGACGCCGCCACCATCGCCCACGGCAAGCCGCGCCGTATCCATGGCCCGCAGCAGGGATTTTTCGGAGATTTCGGTGGCATGGGCGTAACCTGCAACCTCACCGCGCACGGCGCGCAGACCGAAGCCTTCGCTGGCATCATAGCTGGCCGATTTGATACGCCCGTCATCCAGCACGATGGCCTCGGACCGACGGCGTTCCAGGAACAGCTCACCATCATCCGCACCTGCGGTGGCGGTGCGCAGGTGACGCAGGGTTGTGGCCTCGTCCAGATGAGTGTCAAAGGGGCGGAAGGGCGCGTCGGTCATGGGGAAGCCTTTCTGAACGTATCCGGTCAACCTAGGCTGCGAGGGTGGCACCTGCAAGGCTGGCAGGGATCACGGTGGGAATACCCCGGATAGGAACGCCACTTCGCGCGCCCATGTGGCGGGGTCGAACAGGGCCTGATGCCCGGCACCTGTCAGTTCCGCGAACTGTTTGGGCATATTCGCAGCGGTGAACAGTTTTTGCCCTTGGGCAAAGGGGATCACAGTATCCCGCGTGCCATGCAGGATCAAAACTGGGGCTGTGACTGCGCTGATATGGTCGATGGACCGGAACTGATCCTTCATCAACAGGCGCACCGGAAGCCACGGGTAAATCCCGGCGGCGACATCGACAGCGGCTGCATAGGGGGCGTCCAACACGACGGCTCCAACGGCATGCTGTGCTGCCAGTTGCACCGCCACGCCGGTACCCAGCGACTCGCCCACCAGCGCGATGCGGTCAGGCGGCACGCCTTGCGCCACAAGCCAGTCATAGGCGGACTGCGCGTCAATCATCAGGCCGGTTTCCGAAATATCACCGGTGCTGCCGCCAAAGCCGCGATAGGACAGGAAAGCGACGCCATAGCCGCGCCGTTGATAGAACGCGAAACGGGCGGCGCGGTCGCCAACCTCGCCCGCGTTGCCGTGAAAAAACAGGATGGTGGGGCGGCCAGCCTTGGCCTGCGCGTACCACATTGCAACGGTTTCGCCGTCTGGCGTGCCCAAGGCCACCACTTGCACGCCCGACAGGCCAACGGTTTCAGGCGTGAGGGTGGCGTGGGTCGGGAAATACTGAAGATGCCGTTGCAAAAGATACATTGCGGACATGGCGCAAAGGTAGATGACCGCGGCTGCGATGAAGATCAGCCTGAGGAATGCCATGCGTTTTGTCCTGAAAAACTGCATCGGGCGCGCATTTGCCGCAACGCTTTTGCTTGTGGCGCATGGCGTAATATGGTTTCAGACGGGCAACACACAACCGGAATCTGCGGATGCCGGGGACACGCGGCCGGATGGGCCGCAACAGGAATGGGAACTGACGATGCGATTTCTGACCGCACTTCCAGCCACGCTGACAGCTTTGACGATGTCTGCCGGGGCAACGCTTGCACAAGGGCTTGAAATCATTGGGCAACCCTTGCCGGGTGGCATTGCCTTTCAGCCTGCAGCTACGGAACTGGCGCGCGATATCGACTGGTTGGACCATTTCGTTTTCGTTATCATCACGGTGATCACGCTGTTTGTGACGGGCTTATTGTTGTGGTGCGCCTGGCGGTTCAACGAAAAGCGCAACCCAAAGCCTGCGACCTTCACACATAACTCGCCGTTGGAAATCGCATGGACGTTGGTGCCAATTGTCATTCTGGTGGTGATCGGGGCGTTTTCACTGCCGGTGCTGTTCAAGCAGCAGGAAATCCCGCTGGCAGAGGTGACGATCAAGGCGACGGGCAACCAGTGGTATTGGAGCTATGCCTACCCGGACAGCGAACTGGCGTTTGACAGCTATATGATCGGTTCACCCTTTACGGGGGGCGAGAATATGTTGACTCCGGACGTGGAAAAGATGCTGACGGACGCAGGCTATACGCGCGATCAGTGGTTGCTGGCGACGACGACGGCGATGGTGGTGCCGGTGAACAAGACAGTGGTGGTGCAGGTGACGGGGGCGGATGTGATCCACGCCTGGGCGATGCCGGCGTTCGGCGTGATGCAAAGTGCGGTACCGGGGCGGTTGTCACAGCTGTGGTTCAAGGCGGAGCGTGAGGGCGTCTATTTCGGCCAATGCACCAGTTTGTGCGGCCAGATGCATGCCTATATGCCGATCACGGTCAAGGTCGTGTCACAAGAGGCCTATGACAAATGGGTGGAGGCAAGCAAGGCCAGCCCCGATGGCTATGTGCCGGTGGAATCGGTGATGGTGGCGGATGTTGATATGCCCGCGGCGACGCAAGTGGCCACGAATAACTGACGCCAGTGGCGGGCGAACAGGCCCGCAGCACGCATGACAGGACTGCAGATGACCGATGTTTTCGCACACCCCGATGAGGCCAGCTTTGGCGATTATGTCGCGCTGCTCAAGCCGCGTGTGATGTCTTTGGTGGTATTTACGGCGGTGGTGGGGCTGCTGGTGGCACCCGTGGCGGTGAACCCGGTGGTGGGGTTCATTGCGATCCTGTTCGTGGCGCTGGGGGCGGGGGCATCAGGCGCGCTCAACATGTGGTGGGATGCGGATATCGATGCGGTGATGAAGCGCACGCGCAACCGCCCGGTGCCTGCAGGCCGCGTGCAACCGGGCGAGGCGTTGGGCATTGGGGCGGCACTTTCGGGCATTGCGATTGTGATGCTGGGGCTGGCTGCGAACTTTGTGGCGGCGGGGTTGCTGGCGTTTACGATCTTTTTCTACGCGGTGGTCAATTCGATGTGGCTGAAACGGGCGACGCCGCAGAACATCGTGATTGGTGGGGCGGCAGGGGCATTTCCGCCGATGATCGGCTGGGCGATTGCGACGGGTGGGGTTTCTTACGAATCCGTGTTGATGTTCATGCTGATCCTGATCTGGACGCCGCCACATTTCTGGGCCTTGGCGCTGTTCATGAAGGAAGACTATCACACGGCCGGCGTGCCGATGCTGACGGTGACACATGGGCGCAAATCGACGCGGGCGCATATTATGGCGTATACCGTGCTGCTGGCCCCGGTGGGGATTGCCTGTGCATTGTCATCCATTGGGGGGCCGTTCACGCTGGCCGTGGCTGTGGTGCTGAACGGCTGGTTCCTGGTGGGGGCATGGCGCATCTGGCAGCGTGATGAGGCGGTGGCGGAGGCAGATAAGTATGCGGTGGAAAAATCGGTCTTCCGGTTCTCGCTGTATTACTTATTCCTGCATTTTGGCGCGTTTCTGGGTGAGGCGGCGTTGAAATCCACTGGTCTGGGGGGCTGGTAGCATGGCGTTTGAAGTTGAACATGAAATTCACAAGCGCCGCTTTGGCCGTAATCTGGGTGTGGGGCTGCTGCTGGGCTTTTTCGTCTGCACGGTGTTCGCGCTGACCTATGTGAAAATCACGCGGGGGATGCCGTTGGGCATGGAAAACACCATGGCCCCGCCGGATACGCGGCCCGCGGTGCCTGCGCCATGACACCGCAGGGGAAAACGGGGGTAAAGCTGGCAGGGGTGGCAGTGGTGATGATGTCACTGTCGTTTGCCGCCGTGCCGTTTTACGACTGGTTCTGCAAGCAGACGGGCTTTGCAGGCACAACGAGTGTGGCTGAACAGGCGTCGGATGTGGTGCTGGATCGGACCATGCTGATCCGGTTTGACGGCAATGTCGATAACACCATTCCCTGGGATTTTGCGCCGGTGCAAAACACCATGGAAATCCGCATTGGCGAGACGGGCCTTGCGTTTTTCCGGGCGCATAACCTGACGAACAAAACCATCGCAGGCACGGCGAGTTACAACGTGACACCGGATCAGGCGGGCGGATACTTCACAAAGATCGCCTGCTTTTGTTTTGAACAGCAGGTGCTGGGGCCGGGTGAATCCATCGACATGCCGGTCAGTTTTTACGTTGACCCCGAAATCGTGAATGATCCGGAAGGAAAATTCGTGCGGGAAATCACGCTGTCCTATACATTCCACCAAACCGATCTGCCTGAACAGGCAGCATCCCTTGCCCCGGCGCAGGCCGGGGCCAGCAACTAGACCTTTGAGGTAACCATGGCCCACGCCAAGAACCACGACTACCACATCCTGCCCCCGTCGATCTGGCCGCTGATGGCGGCGGTGGGGGCGTTCACCATGCTGTTTGGCGGTGTGTTGGGGATGCATTGGCAAGACCCGACACCCGAAGCGACAACTTTTATGGAAGGGTTGTGGGGATACAAGTTCGCGGTCATCGGTCTGCTGCTGATCCTGTACGTCATGTATGCCTGGTGGGCCGAGGTGGTGCATGAGGCGCATACGGGCGACCACACACCTGTGGTCAGCATCGGGCTGCGCTATGGGTTCATCATGTTCATCATGTCAGAGGTGATGTTCTTTGCGGCATGGTTCTGGACCTTCTTCAAGCACCGGATGTATCCGATGGGCCCGCAATCGCCGGCGATTGATGGCGTGTGGCCGCCTGCGGGGATCGAGACGTTTGACCCGTGGCACCTGCCGCTGATCAACACGCTGATCCTGCTGTGTTCGGGGGCGGCAGCAACTTGGGCGCACCATGCGCTGGTGCATGACAACAACCGCAAAGACCTAATCAACGGATTGTGGCTGGCGATTGGTCTGGGTCTGATGTTTACGCTGTTCCAGGCCTATGAATACAGTCATGCGGCCTTTGGGTTTGGTGGCAATATCTATGGGGCCACGTTTTTTATGGCGACGGGGTTCCACGGGTTTCATGTGATCATCGGGACAATCTTCCTTGCCGTGTGCTTGGCACGGGCAACGCGTGGGCATTTCACACCTGACCGTCACATCGGGTTTGAGGCAGCGGCCTGGTACTGGCATTTTGTCGATGTGGTCTGGCTGTTCCTGTTCGCCGCTGTTTATGTCTGGGGGCGTGGGTAAACCGCACTGGCCACTGGCCTGCAATTATGATTGAAAAAGGCGCGGGGGAAGTCCCTCGCGCTTTTGCCATCAAGGGGGTTTGATGATCCGCCGCGTGCTAATGCCACTTGCCTTCGGGGCCATCGGGATTGGGATCCTGCTGGGCCTCGGCTTTTGGCAACTGGTACGGCTGGAGCAGAAACAGGCCTATCTGGCGCAGATTGAGGCGGCACTTGCGGCAGCACCAGTCGCTTTGCCAGCGCAGCCTGACCCGGTTGCGGACAAGTTCCGTGCGGTGATCGTGACCGGGCAGTTCACAGGCAAGGCGCTGGAGGTGCTGGTCAGCCGCAAAGAGGTCGGCGCGGGTGAGCGGGTCGTGGAGGTTTTCGTGACCGACACCGGGCAGCGCATTCTGGTGGACCGGGGCTTTGTGGCGGATGCGGCGCGACTGGCAGACCACGCAACGGACGTGGCCGAGGTGACAGGCAACCTGCATTGGCCGGTGGAGGTGGACAGCTTTACCCCCGCGCCGGATGCGAAAACGGGTCTGTGGTTTGCGCGGGACGTGCCCGCGATGGCGGCGGTATTGCAGACGGACCCGGTAATGTTGGTGGCGCGCAGCAATACAGGCGGTGGGGTGGACCCGATGCCGGTGGATACAGCGGGCA
Source organism: Rhodobacterales bacterium (assembly GCA_031385205.1). Lineage (GTDB taxonomy): Bacteria > Pseudomonadota > Alphaproteobacteria > Rhodobacterales > Rhodobacteraceae > JAAFHS01. Next base: position 4,622 of record JANNBG010000785.1, on the reverse strand, counting down.
TTCCGAATGACCACATGCAATACGCGATCACATGGTTTTCGCTCAGCGTGGTCTGGGCGGGGATGACAGGGCTGTATCTGTGGCGTAACAGACGGCGCAGTGAAGTGAAGGTTTGACGATGCGCTATATTTCAACCCGCGGGACGGCCCCGGTTCTGACGTTCGAGGCGGCAATGATGACGGGCCTTGCGCGCGATGGCGGCCTGTATGTGCCGGAGGTCGTGCCGGTGATCGGGCCTGCAGCGATTGCCGAGATGGCGGGCATGTCTTACGAGGATGTGGCGTTCCGGGTGATGTGGCCGTTTCTGGGCGACACATTTTCAGAGAGTGAATTCCGGGGGCTGATCACCCGCGCCTATGTGGGCTTTGGCCATGCGGCGCGCGCGCCGATGGTGCAACTGGGGGCAAATCATTTTCTGTTGGAATTGTTCCACGGGCCGACGCTGGCGTTCAAAGACTTTGCCATGCAGATCATCGGGCAGATGATGCAGGCGACGCTGGCGCGGACAGGGGACCGCATCACGCTGGTCTGCGCGACGTCGGGTGATACGGGGTCGGCCGCGATGGAGGCGTTCCGGGGGCTGGCAAACGTCGATCTGTTCGTGCTGTTTCCGCATGGGCGGGTGTCGGATGTGCAGCGGCGGCAGATGACGACGCCGGTTGAGGGCAACGTGCATGCCTTGGCGGTAGATGGCGATTTTGATGATTGTCAGGCGCGCGTGAAGGACATGTTCAACGATTTCGCGTTCCGTGATGGGGTGCGGCTGGCGGGGGTGAACAGCATCAACTGGGCGCGGGTGTTGGCGCAGGTGGTGTATTACTTTTACGCGGCAGTGGCTTTGGGTGCGCCTGCGCGCAAGGTCAGCTTCACGGTGCCGACGGGCAATTTCGGGGATATCTTTGCGGGCTACATTGCGCGGAAGATGGGGTTGCCGATTGAGAAATTGGTGATTGCGACGAACCAGAATGACATTCTGCACCGGGCGCTGACGACGGGGGATTATCTGATGGAAGGCGTTGCGCCGTCGATCAGCCCGTCGATGGATATTCAGGTAAGTTCCAACTTTGAACGTGCGTTGTTCGATGCCTATGGGCGGGACGGTGCGGCTGTATCGGCGCTGATGGGCGAGTTGAAGGCGGGCGGCTTTCACATCAGCCAAGGGGCGATTGAAACGCTGCGGGCGACGTTTGCTTCAGGGCGGTGTTCGGAGGATGAGACGCTGGCGACGATTACGGCCACGCATCGTGAGACGGGCGAAATCCTGTGCCCGCATTCGGCGGTGGGGGTGAAGGTGGCGCAGGATCATCTGGGGGTTGTGCCGATGGTGACGCTGGCGACAGCGCATCCGGCGAAGTTTCCTGATGCTGTGGAAAGGGCGATGGGGGTGCGGCCCGCGCTGCCCGCGCGCATGGCTGATCTGTTTGACAAACCGGAACGCCAGACGCGGGTGCCGAATGACCTTGGTAAAATTCAATCCCTGATCCGCGAAAGGATCGCATAGTGACATTGCGTATCACCACCCTGCCAAATGGCTTTCGTATCGTGACCGAACATATGCCGGGGCTGAAATCGGCATCGGCGGGTATCTGGGTGAATGCCGGTGGGCGGCATGAACGGTCTGAACAGAACGGCATTGCGCATTTTCTGGAACATATGGCGTTCAAGGGTACGATGAAGCGCACGGCTTTGCAGATTGCCGAGGAAATTGAGGATGTTGGGGGGTACATCAACGCCTATACCAGCCGCGAGATGACGGCGTATTACGCGCGGGTTCTGGCGGCGGATGTGGCAATGGCGCTGGAGGTGATCAGTGATATTGTCCTCAATCCGGTGTTCGACCCCAAGGAAATTGAGACGGAACGCCATGTGATCCTGCAGGAAATTGGCCAGGCGCTGGATACGCCGGACGACATTATCTTTGACTGGCTGCATGAGGTATCCTACCCGGACCAACCCTTTGGCCGCACGATACTGGGGCCGGCGGAACGCGTATCAGCGTTCAGCCGCACCGATCTGACGGGGTTTGTGCGCGAACATTATGGGCCGGATCAGATGATCCTGTCGGCATCAGGTGGTGTTGATCACGATGCGATTGTCGCACAAGCAACGGCGCTGTTTGGCCACTTGAAACCTGTTGGAAGTGCTGTGATCCAGCGTGCGGATTTCACCGGGGGTGAGCGGCGCGAGGTGAAAAAGCTGGAACAGGCGCATTTCGCGCTGGCGTTCGAGGCACCGGGATACCGCGATGACGCGGTCTATGCGGCGCAGATTTATGCGACCTGCATGGGGGGCGGCATGTCGAGCCGCCTGTTCCAGAAAGTGCGCGAGGAACGGGGCTTGTGTTATTCGATCTTTGCGCAATCTGGCGCCTATGAGGATACTGGGCAGATCACGATCTATGCGGGGACATCGGCGGCGGAAATAGGCGCGTTGACCAATCTGACGCTGGATGAATTGAAACGCGCGGCGGATGACATGAGCGATGCAGAAGTGGCGCGGGCACGGGCGCAACTGAAGGCGGGGCTGCTGATGGGCATGGAAAGCCCATCAAACCGGGCGGAACGCAACGCGCGGTTGTTGGCCATGTGGGGCCGGGTGCCGGATGTGGATGAGGCGGTGGCCAAGATTGATGCGGTCACAACGGGGGCGGTGCGCGATTACGCCGGGGCCCTGACCACGGCACGGTCGGCATTGGCGCTATACGGCCCGGTCAAACGCGCGCCGGGGCTGGAGGCAATCAAAACCCGTTTGGCCGCCTGATGCTGGGGGTCAAGCGCAAACCAAAGATCGAGACAGCGCGCATGACGCTGCGGTTGCCCGCGCATACGGACTGGCGCGCCTGGAGCGAGCTGCGTGAGGCGAGTGCAACGCATCTGACCCAGTGGGAACCGGTCTGGGCGCATGACCATCTGACACGCCGGGCCTTTACCAACCGGGTTTACTGGGCAGCACGGGCGGAAACCCAAGGCACGGCGCTGCCGATGCTGTTGATCCGGCGGGAAGATCAGGCACTGCTGGGTGCGATCACGCTGGACAATATCCGGCGTGGGCCTGCGCAGACGGGCACGCTGGGCTATTGGATTGGGGCGGCCTATGCGCGGCAGGGATACATGCGCGAGGCGATCATGGCCGTGGTGCATCATGCGTTCACCACGCTGGACTTGAGCCGGATCGAGGCGGCTTGTTTGCCGGAAAATGCGGCGTCACGGGGAGTGCTGGAAAAGTGCGGGTTCAAGTATGAGGGCGTGGCGCAGAGTTATTTGCAGATCAACGGGCGCTGGCGCAACCATGTGCTGCATGCGAATTTGCGGGGTGACCGGCGGGGGCGGACAGAGGTGGGGTGACGGCTGACACAGTGAAAATTTTAGAGCTGAAATTTTCAGATTCGACGACGCAAATGATCGGGGTACCAAATTTGTTCGAACAAATTTGTAAAATCCTTCGAAGGATTTTGGCGAGGAGCAGTCGATGACAACCCACATTGCCCTGCTGCGCGGCGTGAATGTATCTGGTGCGAACCGCCTGCCGATGGCGGAATTCAGGGACATGCTGGGCGGGTTGGGCCTGACAAATGCGCGCAGTTACATCGCCAGTGGCAATGCGGTGTTTGACACTGATCTTGGCGCTGACGCGCTGGAAGCGCTGATTGGCGACGCCATCCAAACGCATTTTGGCTTTGCGCCGGATGTGTTCATCCTGACCCCCGCTGATGTGCTGGCCGCGCTGCACGACCACCCTTTTGCTGCGGCAGACCCGGCCCGGGTGCATGTGTTCTTTGTGAAAACGGTCAGTGCATCCGTTGATGACGTGGGCCTGCAAGCCCTTTCTGCCCAAGGTGATGGGTGGCACATATCCGGCAATCGGTTCCACCTGCATACGCCTGCGGGCTTTGGCACATCGAAACTGGCCGCGAAGTTGCCCCGGTTTCTGCCCGCGCCGATGACCGCGCGCAATTTGCGCACGATTGCGGCCCTGGTGGCGATGGTGGGGTAGGGAAACGCGCCGATGTGGATGGTGGGTTGGCACCCACCCTAGGTTTCCTTACACTCCCCCTATGCTTCATCCTTGCACCCCCGCCTTTGTCACAGCCCTTGCCGCAACCCTGCCAGAGGGCACACTGCACGCGCCGGGTGCGCGCTATCTGGCGGAGCCGCGCGGGCGGTGGGTGGGGCAGGGTGGGGTGCTGGCCTTGCCGCGTTCAACCGATGAAGTGGCCGTGATCGTGCGCGCTTGTGCGGCAGCACGGGTGGGCATTGTGCCATGGGGTGGGGGCACGGGATTGGTGGGCGGGCAGGTGATGGCCGAGGGGCCAGCGCCGGTGATCCTGTCGCTGGAGCGGATGGTGGCACTGCGCGGGGCGTGGCCGGATGAGAATGCGATGGTGGTGGAGGGGGGGATGATCCTGTCGGATGTGCAGGCCCATGCGGCGGCGATGGACCGGGTGTTCCCCTTGTCTTTGGCGTCGGAAGGGTCGGCGCGGATTGGCGGGAACCTTGCAACGAATGCGGGGGGCACGGCGGTGCTGCGTTATGGCAATGCGCGGGATCTGTGTCTGGGGGTGGAGGCGGTGCTGGCGGATGGGTCGGTGTTCCACGGGCTGAAACGGTTGCGCAAGGATAATG
>JANNBG010000771.1:0-12649 GCA_031385205.1 Rhodobacterales bacterium | reverse complement strand
ACCTGCTGGAACGTGGGTGCGCTGTCGTCGGCAGCCCTTGAAACCCAGGTGATCGTTGGCCTGACCGTCGGGCAGAACGGGATACCGGATGCGGGCTCGATCCGCATGGTCGGATCAAGCGGCGGGACGGATGCCGGGGCTGAACAGGCCTATGAGGCCGCGCGCCGGGCGATCATCCGCTGCGGCAAGGACGGATTCCCGTTACCGCCGGAAAAATACGACCAGTGGAAAGAACTTGAACTCGTGTTCGACCCGTCAGGGATGCGGATGCGATGAGACGACGAACAACTGAATTCCCGGCCCCATGGCCGCCCACACAAACGGAGAGAATGAGGACAGCATGCGCCTGATCAGAACCCTCACCCCGACCCTTGCCCTTGGTCTTGCCCTTTGGACGGGGCAGGCCGCCTTTGCCCCCGTGCAGGCGGAACCCTTGCGGATTGTTATTACGGATGGGGTGATCGAACCCCTGCCGTTCGCCATTCCGACCTTCATCGACGAAGGCGGGGCGGGGGAATACGCCGCCAACATCGCGCGGGTGGTGGCAGAGGATCTGGCGGGGACGGGGCTGTTCCGGGAGATACCGGAAAGCGCGCATATCGCGCGGATCAGCAGTTTCGATCCGACCATCGGGTATGAGGATTGGAAGGCAATCAACGCGCAGGCGGTGATCACGGGGGCGGTGCAGGCGTCGGGCGACCGGATCGTCGTCAAATTTCGTCTGTTCGACGTGTTTTCGGGACAGCCCTTGGGCGAAGGGCTGCAATTCGCGGGCACGCCGCAAAGCTGGCGGCGGATGGCGCATAAGGTGGCGGATGCTGCCTACGCCCGCATCACGGGTGAGGGCGGGTATTTCGACAGCCGGGTGGTCTATGTGTCGGAAAGCGGGCCAAAGGACGCGCGGCAGAAACGGCTGGGCGTGATGGATTATGACGGGGCAAATGTGGCCTATCTGACGGACAGCAGTTCTATCGTGATCGCACCGCGGTTTTCGCCGGACGGATCGCGCATCCTGTTCACCAGCTATGCCAGCGGTTTCCCGCAGATTTATCTGATGGATGTGGCGTCGCTGAACACGCAGTCTTTGGGCGAACAGGAGGGCACGATGACGTTTGCGCCGCGCTTTGCGCCGGACGGGCGGACGGTGGTGTTCAGTCTGGAACGGGGCGGCAACAGCGACATCTACGCGCTGGATACGGGATCGGGCAATCTGAGCCAGCTGACCAACGCGCCGTCGATTGAAACGGCACCGAGTTATTCGCCGGATGGCAGCCAGATCGTGTTTGAAAGCGACCGGAGCGGCACCCAGCAGTTGTATGTCATGGGCGCGGGCGGGGGTGAACCGGTGCGGGTGTCAAACGGGGCGGGACGGTATGGCACGCCCGTGTGGTCGCCGCGGGGGGACCTGATCGCGTTCACGAAGCAGAATGAAGGGCGGTTCCACATCGGGGTGATGCGGACGGACGGGTCGGAGGAGCGGCTGTTGACGACATCGTTCCTGGATGAGGGGCCGACATGGGCACCGAACGGGCGGGTCATCATGTTTACACGCCAAGGGGCGGGGGCGGAGGGGCAACCGGCGCTGTTCAGCGTGGACATCACGGGGCGGAACCTGCGGCAGATCCCGACGGATGGGCCTTCATCGGACCCGGCATGGTCGCCATTGTTGCCGTGATTAACAGACCGAAGAAAACCTGATAGTGTGACGCCAATCGAGCAAAAAAGGATCATGAAGATGACGATGACAACGAAGGCCGTGCTGTTGCTGGCCGTATTGGGCCTTGCGGCCTGTAATAACCCGGACCGGTATGGTGCGGGCGGGGCTGGGGCATATGGCGGGGCTGGGGCTGGTGCCGGGGCAGGCCAGGGTGGCGCGGGTGACCCGACATCGGTGGCCTATTTCAACCAGACGGTGGGTGACCGCATCTTGTTTGCAGTGGACCAGTCGACCTTGTCGGATGCGGCGCGGGGTGTGCTGGCGGGGCAGGCACAATGGTTGACGACGAATGCGGATTACGCGGTGATTATCGAGGGCCATGCGGATGAGCAGGGCACGCGGGAGTATAACCTGGCGCTGGGGGCAAAGCGGGCGAATGCGGTGCAGAACTATCTGATCTCGCAGGGCGTGGCGGCGGGGCGGATGCGGACGGTATCTTATGGCAAGGAACGCCCGATTGAGGTGTGCTCAGAGGAGGCATGCTATGCCAAGAACCGCCGGGCGGTGACGGTGCTGTCGATGGGGGCGGGGGCTTAAATGATGCGGTGGCTGGTGGTTTCCTTTGTGCTGATGGTGTCGCCTGCATGCGGGCAGGGGTCACCGGAAACGCTGGCCGACATCAAGGCGCAGATCGGGACGCTTTCGGGCGAGTTCAATGCGCTGAAGGCGGAATTGGTGGCATCCGGGGGGGCGTCCTCGGGTGCGGCGGGGGGGGATGCGCTGCAACGGCTGGATGCGATCGAGGCGGCGTTGTCGCAGTTGACGTCCAAGACGGAAGCGGTTGAGCTGCGGCTGAACCGTGTGGTGCAGGACGGGGCGACGCAGTTGGGCGATCTGCAATTCCGGGTGTGCGAGTTGGAGGAAGGCTGCGATGTGGGGGCGTTGCCGGATGTGAGTTTGGGGGGGCCAGCACCAGTGGCGACGGCTGATGTGGTGCCAGCGACGGGTGGGGCGGAACTGGCGATTGGGGAACAGGCAGACTTTGACCGGGCGCAGGGGGTGCTCGGCACCGGTGACTTTCGCACCGCCGCGGACCTCTTTGCGACCTTTACCCAATCCTATCCGGGCAGCCCGCTGACTCAAGTCGCGCAATTGCGGCGTGGGGATGCGTTGAGTGCGTTGGGTGAGACATCGAACGCGGCAAGGTCGTATCTGGATGCGTTTTCGGGGGCACCGGGTGGGACGAATGCGGGTGAAGCGTTGCTGAAACTGGGGCAAGGGCTGGGAACGCTGGGCCAGACACAGGATGCGTGTGTGACGTTGGCAGAAGTGGGGACGCGGTTTCCGGGCACGATCGACGCGACAAACGCGCAGGTGGCGATGCAGGGGCTGGGATGCCCGTAGGCCTTTTGGCCATTGCTGCGGCTTTTGCGGATAGATCACAGACGGTTGGGGTGGCGGTATCGGGTGGAAGTGATTCCATGGCGGTGTTGCATGTGTTGGTGCAGGCTGGATGGTCGGTGCGGGCGGTGACGGTGGATCACGGGTTGCGGCCTGAGGCGGCGGACGAGGCGGCTTTTGTGGGGCAGGTCTGTGCGGGGCTGGGGGTTGCGCATGATGTGTTGGTGTGGCGGCATGGGGTTGTGACGGGCAACCTGATGGATCAGGCGCGAAGGGCGCGCTACGGGCTGATGGCGGGTTGGGCGCGGGATGCGGGGATCGGGTGCGTGGTGCTGGGGCACACGGCGGACGATCAGGCAGAGACGTTTCTGATGGGGCTGGCGCGGGGAACGGGACTGGATGGTTTGGTGGGGATGCGGCCACGGTTCGTGCAGGATGGCGTGACGTTTGCGCGGCCGTTTCTGGAGGTGACGCGGGGGGCGTTGCGGGCCTATCTGACGGGGCAGGGTGTGGGGTGGGTGGATGACCCGACGAATGCGGATGACCAGTACACACGGGTAAAGGCGCGGAAGGCTTTGAACGTGCTCGGACCGCTGGGGATTACGGTGGGACGCTTGGGCGAGACGATGGGCAACCTGCGGATGGCGCAGGGGGCGGTTGTTGGCGCTGTCACGGAGGCGTTTGGGCGGATCGGGCGGGATGCGGCGGGGGGGATTGTACTGCAGATGGCAGGGTTTCTGTCACTGCCGGATGAGTTGCAGCACCGCCTGTTGACGCAGAGTTTGCGATGGGTATCAGGTGCGGAACACCCGCCACGGGCGGATGGCATCGGGCGGGTCAGGATGGCAATTGCGCGGGGCAAGGCTGCGACATTGTCGGGTTGCCGTATCCGGGTAACGGATGCGCAGATCAGCATCTCGCGTGAAGCCAAAGCCGTTGCGGGCATGGAATGCCCCACCGACCAATCGTGGGACACCCGCTGGCTCCTGTGCGGCCCGCATGCGCCGGACCTGACGATCCGGGTGCTGGGCGATGGTATCCGGCATGTGCCGAACTGGCGCACGACGGGTCTTTCCCGCGACATTTTGGTCGTCAGCCCGGCCATTTGGCGCGGGGATGCGCTGATTGCCGCCCCTTTTGCCGGGTTTCCGCAAGGTTGGACGGCCAAAATCGCGCAATCGTTCCATGCATTCATCTTATCGCATTGAACCGGGGCGTATTCTCTCTATTTTGTAACGTAAGGCCCTGTGCCATTCGCATATGGGTATTCTTGTAAGGAGTCCGTTCTTGGGCAACGCACGCAACATCGCGTTCTGGGCAGTCTTGCTTTTGCTGATCCTCGCACTGTTCAAAATGTTTGACGGGGGTACGGGCACATCGTCATCGCGCCCGATGTCCTATTCCGATTTCGTCACCAGCGTGGATGCAGGGCAAGTGGCCAGCGTCACATTGGACGGCGAGCGGGTGATCATCAAGGGCACGGATGGCGTGCAATATGTGGCCATCAAGCCAGCCGGTGAAGAGGTGACAGACCGGTTGATCGCCAAGGGCGTGGATGTGCAGGTTGTGGCACAGGAAACCTCGGGCATCATGTCGCTTGTGGGGGTATGGCTGCCGTTCCTCGTGCTGATCGGCATCTGGAATTTCTTCATGAACCGCATGCAGGGCGGCGGGCGTTGCGGGGCGATGGGCTTTGGCAAATCACGCGCCAAGCTGCTGACGGAAAAGCAGGGTCGGGTGACGTTTGACGACGTGGCCGGGATTGACGAGGCGAAAGAAGAGCTGGAAGAGATTGTGGAGTTTCTGCGCAACCCGCAGAAGTTTTCACGCCTTGGCGGCAAGAGTCCCAAGGGTGCGCTGCTGGTGGGCCCTCCGGGCACGGGCAAGACACTGCTGGCCCGCGCGATTGCGGGTGAGGCTGGGGTGCCGTTCTTTACGATTTCTGGGTCGGACTTTGTGGAAATGTTCGTGGGCGTGGGCGCAAGCCGGGTGCGCGACATGTTTGAGCAGGCGAAAAAGAATGCGCCGTGCATCGTGTTTATCGACGAGATTGACGCGGTGGGCCGGGCGCGTGGCGTGGGTATGGGCGGCGGCAACGATGAACGCGAACAGACGCTGAACCAGTTGCTGGTGGAAATGGACGGGTTCGAGGCGAATGAGGGCGTTATCATCGTGGCGGCGACGAACCGCAAGGATGTGCTGGACCCGGCGTTGCTGCGGCCAGGGCGGTTTGACCGCACGATCCATGTGCCGAACCCGGATATCAAAGGGCGCGAAAAGATTCTGAATGTGCATGCGCGCAAGGTGCCTTTGGGGCCGGACGTTGATTTGCGCACGATTGCGCGGGGGTCACCGGGGTTTTCCGGGGCGGACCTGATGAACCTGGTGAACGAGGCAGCGCTGACGGCGGCGCGTCTGGGCCGCCGCTTTGTGACGATGTCGGATTTTGAGAGCGCGAAAGACAAGGTGATGATGGGTGCCGAACGGCGCAGCATGGTCTTGACGGCGGATCAAAAGGAAATGACGGCCTATCACGAGGCGGGGCACGCGATTGTGGGTATCACGCTGCCGAAGTGCGACCCTGTCTATAAGGCGACGATCATCCCGCGGGGTGGGGCCTTGGGCATGGTGATGAGCCTGCCGGAAATGGACCGGCTGAACTGGCACAAGGACCAATGCAAGCAGCGCATCGCGATGACGATGGCGGGCAAGGCGGCGGAAATCGTAAAATGGGGTGAACAGTCCGTCTCAAACGGGCCGTCGGGTGATATTCAGCAGGCAAGCGCTTTGGCGCGGGCGATGGTGATGCGTTGGGGCATGTCTGACGCGATTGGCAACATCGACTATGCCGAGGCGGCGGATGGGTATTCAGGCGGGACGGCTGGGTTTTCGGTGTCTGCGGATACAAAGATGCGGATCGAGAATGAGGTGAAAAGCCTGATCGACGAGGGGTATGACACGGCGCGGCGGATCATTCTGGAACGTGATGTGGAGTTCGAGCGGCTGGCGAAGGGGTTGCTGGAATACGAGACGCTGACGGGGGATGAGATTCACAAGGTGATCGCAGGCGAGGTGCTGGGCAAGGATGATGATGCGGCTGCTCCGCCACCTGCGGGTGGCAGCACGGCTGGCATTGCGTCGATCCCGAAGACCAAGCCAAAGGTGCCGAAAGGCGGGATGGCACCGGAGCCTTCGGTATAAGCTGACGGAGCGAGACGACCGGCCCCGTAACTGCGGGGCCGTTTGTGTTTACGAGTCGGATTTGCGGATCAAACCTGTCGACATGGAGGCGGAATGCCAGCCTTGCTTGCAACCCCTTTCACGGGAACGATCACCTATCTGGGCCGGGTGCTGGTGCAACCTGACAGTCTTGCATCGCATCCGATTTCGGAGGTGTTCGCGTCTTATGCGGGCGTGGAAGGTGAGGTGCATGCGGGCCTGACGCGGGCGTCGTGCAGCCGGGTTTTGACGCAGTATCCGCGTGGGACGAACATCCGCAACGTACGGCAGTTTTCGCTGCTTGGCGCGGAGGATGTGGCCGAGATTGCGGCGCGCATGGGGATTGACGTGCTGGACCCTTCCTTGCTGGGGGCGAGCATGGTGATTGCGGGCTTGCCCGATTTCACGCATCTGCCACCCAGCAGCAGGTTACAGTTTGATGGCGGAGCGACGCTGGTGGTGGATATGGAAAACCGCCCCTGCACGCTGCCCGCGAAGGGCATCGAGGCGGCGCATCCGGGGTTTGGGGCAAAGTTCAAACCGGCAGCGCAAGGGCGGCGCGGGGTGACAGCCTGGGTGGAACGCGAAGGCGCGTTGCGCATGGGCGCAGGTGTGACACTGCATGTGCCGGACCAGCGCGCCTGGGCGCATCTGGCCGGGGCACGGCGTTAAAGCAGGAAGTCACCAGCGAACAGCGTAGTCACATCCAGCACCATGATGGCAAAGTCGGCGGTTTTGTCACCGTTGATATCGACCTGCACGATGATGTTGGCCCCGGTGTCGTTCAGGCGCAGTTCGCCTGCGGTACCGGAAAAGGTGGCACGACCGACAAAGCTGAATTGGTTGTTCACGCCGCCTGCAATGGCGTCGATGGCGCGCAGGTCGATCTTGTCATGCGCGGTGTGGCTGAAATCGACGATGATATCGCGGCCAGCGGCATCAGTGGTGCTGTGGCTGCGGGTGGTAAAGACGAACTGATCGGCCCCGGTGCCACCATTCAGGCGGTCCTGACCCAGACCGCCGGTCAGGGTATCGGCGCCGCCCGCGCCGGAGAGGCTGTCATTGCCGTCTTCGCCGAACAGCATATCGTTGCCAAGGCCGCCATCGCCGCGGTCATCACCACCGCCCATGCGCAGGGTATCGTTGCCAATGGCCCCGGCAAAGACGTTGTCATTGCCGCCAAAGGCAACAGTGCCTTTCACGGTATCGACGATGATATCGTCAAAGTTGGACCCGATGACGGCATCAAACCCATTCAACTGATCCCCGGTGGCATCGCCACCTGCGCCGGTAGAGGTGCTGCCAAAGGTAATGCGCACAGTGACGCCGGCGGTGGAGCCTGCATAGCTGACGGTGTCGCCATCGCTGGCCCCGCCCGACAGGCTGTCAGCACCGATACCGCCATTGACGGTATCGCGCCCGGCACCGCCGCTGATGGTGTCATTGCCACGGTTGCCGAACAACAGGTCATTGTCGGCCCCACCATCGGCACTGTCATCGCCGGACCCGCCATAGACAGTGTCATTGCCTGCGCCTGCGCCGATCGTATCATTGCCACCGACAAGGCCGCTGGTGGTTTGGTCGCCGTAAATGAGGTTTGCGACCTCATTGCCCTGAATGGCATCGACGCCGTTGCTGGCACGGACATTTTCGATCAGGCCTTCGACGACCAGACGGCGGCCATCATTGCCGGTGATGAAGAAGAAGCCAGTTGCGCTGGTGGCACTGCCATCTTCGGTGGTCCAACCAAGGCGAATGTCGGTAGGAGAGGCGTAGATGGCATTGCTGAAGGCGAGCCAGTCGATGCCGGTACCATCGTCAATGACGGTGACGGTTTCTGGCCCGACGGCGAGTTCGTCGACGATGTAAATCTGGTCAGCCATGGCAATGATCCCGCGTTGAAAGGTGGTTTTGTCTTGGGAGCAGCCTAGGCGTATCGGGCGGTAAAGCAAGTGACATCGGGTGACCTGTCAGCGATGTAATCTTTCCGATCGGAAACAAGCAAAGGCGAAAACCGCGCGGTTTGTGTCGGAATCCCGCTATGGCTGCGACAATTCCGCGCTATCAGGGCTGCAAACCCCGTGGGAGAGTGACCAATGGCCGTGAAGACCGATATCGAGATTGCACGCGAAGCGACCAAGAAGCCGATCATGGAGATCGGGGCCAAGCTGGGCATCCCATCAGAGCATCTGCTGCCCTACGGGCATGACAAGGCGAAGATCGGGCAGGCGTTCATTGCGGGGCTTACGGGGAGGCCGGATGGCAAGCTGATCCTGGTGACGGCGATCAATCCGACGCCTGCGGGCGAGGGCAAGACGACGACGACGGTGGGTCTGGGCGATGGTCTGAACCGTATCGGCAAAAAGGCGGTGGTGTGTATTCGTGAGGCATCCTTGGGCCCGAACTTTGGCATGAAGGGCGGGGCTGCGGGGGGAGGCTATGCGCAAGTGGTGCCGATGGAGGAAATGAACCTGCATTTCACCGGGGATTTCCACGCGATCACATCGGCGCATAACCTGCTGTCGGCGATGATTGACAACCACATTTACTGGGGCAACAGCCTTGAGATTGACGAGCGCCGCATCGTGTGGCGGCGCGTGATGGATATGAATGACCGGGCGCTGCGGGATATTGTGGTGAATTTGGGTGGGGTGTCGAACGGGTTTCCGCGTCAGACGGGGTTTGACATTACGGTGGCATCGGAAGTGATGGCGATCCTGTGTTTATCGAACGATCTGGCGGATCTGGAAAAGCGGTTGGGCGATATCGTGGTGGCCTATACGCGTGAGAAAAAGCCGATCTATTGCCGGGATATCAAGGCGGACGGGGCGATGACGGTGCTGCTGAAAGACGCGATGCAGCCGAATTTGGTGCAGACGTTGGAGAATAACCCGGCGTTCGTGCATGGCGGGCCATTTGCGAACATTGCACACGGCTGTAACAGCGTGATTGCGACGCAGACGGCGCTGAAGCTGGGCGAGTATGTGGTGACGGAGGCGGGGTTCGGTGCGGACCTTGGGGCGGAAAAGTTCTTTGACATCAAATGCCGCAAGGCGGGGTTGAAGCCTTCGGCGGCGGTGATCGTGGCAACAGTGCGGGCGATGAAGATGAACGGCGGGGTGGCGAAAGCGGACCTTGGGGCGGAGAATGTGGCGGCGGTCAAGAAGGGCTGCCCGAACCTTGGGCGGCATATCGGGAACGTCAAAGGTTTTGGCGTGCCGGTGGTGGTGGCGATCAACCATTTCTTCAGCGATACGGACGCGGAAATTGCGGCGGTGAAGGCCTATGTGGCGGAGCAGGGGGCGGAGGCCATTCTGTGCAAGCATTGGGCGCTGGGGTCGGCGGGGATTGAGGAGTTGGCGCATAAGGTGGTGGCGATGGCGGAAGGGCCATCAAACTTTGCGCCTTTGTACCCGGATGAGATGCCGCTGTTCCAGAAGATCGAGACGATTGCCAAGCGGATTTACCACGCGGACGGCGTGATTGCGGATAAGGCGATTCGGGATCAGCTGAAGACGTGGGAGGCGCAGGGGTACGGGCATCTGCCGATCTGCATCGCAAAGACGCAGTATTCGTTTACGACGGACCCGACGGTGCGGGGGGCACCGACGGGGCACACGGTGCCGGTGCGGGAAGTGCGGCTGTCTGCGGGGGCAGGGTTCATCGTGGTGATCTGCGGCGAGATCATGACGATGCCGGGGTTGCCAAAGGTGCCGTCGGCTGAGGTGATCCGCCTGAACGATCAGGGGTTTGTCGAAGGGCTGTTTTGATCGATGTCTGAGAGCAGGCCCCCGAGTCCCTACAAGATTCTGGCAGCGGTAGTCGGGTTGCTACTTCTCAGCACAGTCGCCGTGGCGGTATCTCTGGCGCTTGCCGCCTGGGTGGTGCCAGAACAAGCGTCGATCCAAGAGAGGAAAGGTTGGATCGCAATCGCCTTGGTGCCTTTGCTACCGGTCGGATGGTTATGGGCAAGGTTTTTCGCCAGGTTTGGAACGACCTCAAAGGAAAAGTCAGATGAGCGCCCAGGCAATTGACAGCAAAGGCGTCGCTACATGGCCCAAGGCTCAACTTTGCGGTCTGCAGCAAGATCATGACGATGCCGGGGTTGCCAAAGGTGCCATCGGCGGAAGTCATTCGCCTGAACGATCAGGGGTTTGTCGAAGGGCTGTTCTGACCCATCTGTTGTCTTGGGCCCCCGGTCTGATAGATCGGGGGCAGGATGATGGAGCGTTGCGATGAAAACACCGGGTGATTGCACGACGATGGCGGATATCCGGGCGGAGATTGACCGCGTGGACGAAGAGCTGGTGCGGCTGTTTGCATACCGGGCGGGGTATATCGACCGGGCGGGGGTGATCAAGACGCAGGTGAAGCTGCCGGCGCGGATCGAAGGGCGGGTGGAGCAGGTGGTGCAGAATGTACGCGGGCACGCGATGACATATGGGCTGCCGCCGGAACTGGTGGAAAAGCTGTGGCGGCGGTTGATCGACTGGTCGATCGCACGGGAAGAGTCGGTGCTGGGGCCGGATTCGTTAAGGGAAGACGGGACATGACGGTGGTGATCGACGGCAAGGTTTTCGCGGCAAAGGTGCGGGCACAGGTGCAGGCGCATGTGGCGCAGATGGCGGTGCAGCCGGGGCTGGCGGTGGTGCTGGTGGGGTCTGATGCGGCATCCGAGGTCTATGTGCGCAACAAGGGCACGCAGACGCTGGAGGCCGGCATGGCGAGTTTTCAGCATAAGCTGCCAGCGGACACGTCAGAGGCGGATTTGCTGGCGCTGATTGGGCGGTTGAATGCGGACGCGCGGGTGCATGGGATACTGGTGCAACTGCCGCTGCCAGGGCATTTGAATTCTGACCTGGTTATAAATTCGATTGACCCGGCGAAGGATGTGGATGGGTTCCATATCAGCAATGTGGGGCTGTTGGGCACGGGGCAGAAGGCGATGGTGCCGTGCACGCCGTTGGGCTGTTTGATGATGCTGCGGGATCATCATGGGTCTTTGGCGGGGATGAATGCGGTGGTGGTTGGCAGGTCGAACATCGTGGGCAAGCCGATGGCGCAACTGTTGTTGGGCGACAGCTGCACGGTGACGATTGCGCATTCGCGGACCAAGGATCTGATGGCGGTTTGCCGGGGCGCGGATATTCTGGTGGCGGCGGTGGGCCGGGCGGAAATGATCACGGGCGATTATGTGAAACCGGGGGCGACGGTGATTGACGTGGGGATCAACCGGGTGGAACGGGATGGCAAGACGCGGCTGGTGGGGGATGTGCATTACGCTTCGGCGGCGGCGGTGGCGGGGGCGATCACGCCAGTGCCGGGGGGCGTGGGGCCGATGACCATTGCGTGTTTGTTGGCGAATACGTTGACGGCATGTTGCAGGAGCCATGGGCTGGCCGAGCCTGTGGGGTTGACGGCGTAGGATGGGCAGTCTGCCCATGGTGGCGGGGTGATGGGCAGATTGCCCATCCTACGGCATGG
Source organism: Rhodobacterales bacterium (assembly GCA_031385205.1). Lineage (GTDB taxonomy): Bacteria > Pseudomonadota > Alphaproteobacteria > Rhodobacterales > Rhodobacteraceae > JAAFHS01. The sequence goes on along the minus strand of JANNBG010000771.1, from coordinate 888 downwards.
AGCAAGGGATGGCCTTGGTACCGGTCAGGACAGCGATGGCATTGGGGGCCAGCCGGGACGCGAGGGCGGGGTTGGTGGCGGGGTGATGGGCAGTCTGCCCATTGTGGCGGGGTGATGGGCAGATTGCCCATCCTACGGCATGGGGCAAGGGATGGCCTTGGTGCCGGTCAGGACGGCGATGGCATTGGGGGCCAGCAGGGTTCTCAGAGCCTGATCATCACAAGACAGCCCCCCCGTATAAGCCCCGTAGGCGGGCAGGATGATGCGATGTGCGTCGATCAGAAAACAGCGGCGGGTTGTGGGGCCTATGCGGGCCTTGGGGTGGTAATGGCCTGAGATTTCGGGTGTTTGCAGCGTGGCGATGTGGCGCAGGGCGATGGGACCGAGGGTGACGTCTGCACGGTGGGTGCCGCCGAGGGCAAAGGGGCCTGCGTCGTGGTTGCCTTCGACCCATATCCAGTCGCGCCCGGCCATAAGGCGGGTGAGGGTCATGTGGTCGGCATCGTCAAGCGTGCCCGCAGCGGCCAGGTCATCGAAGCTGTCGCCGAGGGAAATGACGGACTTGGCCCCAGTGCGGTCCAGATCATCGGACAGGCGGGTCAGGGTTTCGCGCGTCTCATAGGGCGGCAGCAGGGTGCCACCACGCCGCGCCAGGCGTTCGGATTTGCCCAAGTGCAGGTCGCTGACGATGAGGAGTTGGCGATCGGGCCAGTGCAGGGCACCGGAGGGGAGGGCCAGCAGGGGCTGGCCTGCGAAGGTGAAAGCGTAGGCGTTCATGGCTTGTTCTTTGCAGGGATTGTGTCGGGTGCGCAAGGTGGATGATTGCCATGTGCAGAGACAAGATACACCCGCCCCGGACCTGATCCGGGGCCTATGGCGTGCGAGGGG
>JANNBG010000731.1:0-4955 GCA_031385205.1 Rhodobacterales bacterium | reverse complement strand
CGGCTGGGCATTCTGTTCCAGAACCCGGATCATCAGATCCTGTTTCCGACGGTGATCGAAGAGGTGGCCTTTGGGCTGCGGCAAATGGGCCACAAGGACGCGGAAGCCCGTGCGATGGCGGTGTTGACCCAACACGGGCGGGGGCATTGGGCAAAGGCGGCAACGCATACGTTAAGCCAAGGGCAACGGCATTATCTGTGCCTGATGTCCGTGCTGGCGATGGAGCCTGCGACGATCCTGCTGGATGAGCCGTTTGCGGGGATGGATGTGCCGACGCAGATGCGACTTTCGCGGGCGTTCAAGGCGTTGCCGCAAAGGATCATCACGATCACGCATGACCCAGGCGTCGTGGCGGATTACGACCGGGTGCTGTGGCTGGAAGGTGGACGCGTGCATGCGGATGGGGCGGCGGGGGATGTGCTGGCGCGTTTTCGGGCGGATATGGCAATGCGGGGAAGCGTGGATGCTGACACTGACATCACCGGTTGAGACATGGCTGCACGGGGTGCGGGCGGGGGTGAAACTGGGCGTGCTATGTGTGTTTACGGCAGTGCTGTTTGGCGTCAGCAATTTGTGGGCGATGGTGGGGGCCTGTGCCTGCGTGGTGGCGCTGCACGCACAGGGCTGGGCGTTTGCGCGGCATGCGGGGCGGATGCTGTGGCCGGTGTGGCCGTTCGTGGTGGTGGTGGGGGTGTGGCACGGGGTGACGGGGGACGTGCTGCAAGGCACGGTCATCATTTTGCGGATGCTGACGGCGATTGCGGCGGCCAATCTGGTGACGATGACGACGCGGCTGGCGGATATGCTGGGGCTGGTGGAATGGCTTTTGCAGCCGTTCGAGCGGGTAATGCCCGCACGGCGGGTGGCGTTGAGCGTGGCACTGGTGATCCGGTTTGTGCCGGTGCTGGGGCAAAAGCTGGGGGTGATCCGGGCGGCCTGGGCGGCGCGGTCGGCGAAACGGGCGGGCTGGCGCATCATGGTGCCTATGCTTTTGGCGACAATTGATGATGCGGATCAGGTGGCAGAGGCCTTGCGGGCACGGGGTGGGGTGGGGTAACTGCGTGGCCAAGGTGCAGTGAAAGCGCCACCAAAGGGGACAAGATGGAAAAGACTATTGCCTATGTGGCGCTGTTTGCGGCGCTGATCGCGGTGCTGGGGCTTGTGCCGAAGATCGACCTTGTGGCGGGGGTGCCGATTACGGCGCAATCGCTGGGGGTCATGTTGTGCGGCACGGTGCTGGGGGCAAAACGGGGTGCCTTGGCGGTGCTGCTGTTTGTGGGATTGGTGGCCTTGGGTCTGCCGCTGCTGTCAGGCGGGCGCGGGGGGATCGGGTTGTTCACCGGGCCGTCGGCGGGGTTTCTGGCAGGCTTTCCGGTGGCAGCCTTCGTGGCAGGCTGGGTGATGGAGCGGACATCTTTGCAGGTGGGTGTGGCGGCGGTTGCGGCCTCGGTGATCGGGGGGATCGGGGTGCTGTATGCGTTTGGCATTCCGGGCATGTCGATTGCATTGGGCAAGACGATGCCAGAGGCGGCGCTGCTGGCGCTGGCCTATTTGCCGGGGGATGCGGTGAAATGCGTGCTGGCAGGGGTGGTAACGGCGGCCTTGGCGCAAATGCGGCCGGGCACGGTGCTGTCACGCACTTGAACGGCTGAAAATCACGGCGGATGCGATGCCCCCGGCGGATGCGATGGCAGCCAGACCGGAGCCATGGGTCAGATCGTGGAACAGGCGGACGGCGAGAATGGCACCGGAAGCGCCGATGGGGTGGCCACGGGCCAATGCGCCGCCGTTGATGTTCACGGTGGTGGGGTCAAGGTGCGCGCCATGGACGCAGGCGATGGCCTGGGCAGCGTAAGCCTCCATGATTTCGGAGTGGGTCAGGTCTGCGGGCGTGAGGCCGGCCTGTGCAAGGGCGCGTGTGATGGCGGGGATGGGGGCGAGGCCGGGCTGCAGGGGGTCTGCGCCGAGGGTGGCCCCTGCGACAATGCGCATGGCTTGGAAGTAGCGGGCGGCCATAGCATCCGATACGACCAGACAAAAGGCGGCGGCATCGGCGGCAACGGCGGCATTGGCGGGGGTGATGGTGCCTGCGATGGGTTTGGCGCGGGCGGCCTGTGCCATGGTCAGAGCACGGGCAAAGGCATCACGCGACTGGCCTGCCACCATCACAATCTCGCCCCCATGCTGCGCCTTGGCGTGGCTGGCCACGGCCCAGGCGTCCTGCTGCGTGCGCGTAATGCCCAGCCTCTCAGCCAAATCCGCCGCCGCCTGTGCCATATCGGGGTCACGATCCGGCCATGGTGTGAAGGGGGCCTGATCGTAGGGCATACCGTCCAAACTGCGCTGTGGCCTGCGCGAATAGCTTTCCACTCCGCCTGCCAGTACCGCCTGCGCATGGCCTGCATCCACCAGCGCGCCTGCCACAAGAATGGCATCCAGACCCCCGGCACATTGCCGGTCCACCGTCAGCCCCGCCACATGGTGCAAGCCCGCCGCAAGCGCCAGCCTGCGTGCCGGATTGCCGCCTGCACCCAAAGCGTTGGCCACGATCACCTCATCCAGTTGCGCGCCATCCAAGCCCGCGTCGGCCAGACAGGCCAGCAGCACGGGCACGCCCAGATCTTCAATCGACAGCCTGGCAAAGGCACCGCCGTGCGGACAGACCGCCGTGCGCCGTGCCGCAATCACAAAGGCCATGCCAAACCCACCCGCCCATGTTTTCTGTTTGCATAAATACGCAATACAGCATGCGCCACCCATGCGCCGCAGGCCGCCCCATTCCCCGATTTTTCGCAAAAAAATCGACGCATCACCGCAAATCCCTTTCGATCGCCATCATATCCGTCTTGCCTGACGCAAGGTCCGGCCAATCCCTGCGCCACCAGACCCGCCGTGGGGTCTTTAGCACCCCCAGATCCCGCCGCGCCGCCTGCAGGATCGCGGCCTCGCAGGCCTGATCCCCCATCATCACCGCCTCTAACACATGCCCCCGCGCCGGGTCAGCGCGCGCCACCACGGCCACACGGGCAACACCGCGCAAGCCTGCCAGATAGGCCTCCACCTCATCCATGAACACATTCTGATCGGCAATCGTCACCATGCGCCCGGCGCGGCCTTGCAAGTACAGATACCCATTCTCCAGCCGCCCATATTCGCCCACCGTCAACCAGCCGTCGCGCCAGCGTGCTGGGCCATCACCGACATAGCCCGTGAACAGATATGGCGACAGCACCCAGACCTCGCCTGCATCCACTCTGATTTCCACGCCCGGATACGCGCGGCCCACCGACCCGTCCGGTGTGGCGGCATCCGTCATGGTGATGAAACTTGCCTCTGCCGCGCCATAGAACCCGGTTATCTGCGCCTGCGGAGCCACCTCTGCTAACACCGCCCGCAAACGTGCGTCCAGCTTTGCCCCACCCACCACCAGATGCCGTAACCTCGGCCAATCGGCCCCGGCATCCACCAGCATCCGCAGATGTGCAGGCGTGGCATAGATGACCGCAACCTGCGCCAAAACCCGCGCCATCCGGTCGGCCCGCAAACCATCCAGCAGATGCACAGTGGCCCCCAGATGCATGCCTTCCAAGGCGCCATAAAGGGCGAGCGAATGGCACAACCTGCCCGGTATACCCACGCCTGTGCCCGGACCAATCCCGAACAACCCGGCATTCACCGCAAATGACGCGGTCCACGAGGCCACCGTGCGCCGCACCCGGCGCGGTGTGCCTGCACTGCCCCCCGTCAGCGTCTCGAACCCATCAGGGGCCACATCCCCCGTCCCGCCCACCCGAAAGCCCGCGCCCCGCCCCAAGGCCTGCGCCATGGCCCGCACGCCCGGCCTGTCGGCAATCTGAGCGATGCCCGCCAACGGCCCCTGCTCAATGCCATCCGGCCCGATCAGCCTTGCCGCAGGGTGCCACTGAAACCCATTCATCTTCCCTTAAATATCCCCGCCGGAGGCTCCACCCTATCCGCCAAACTGCCCGCGCAGACCCCGCGCTGCTGCCGCCAGCAAGGATATATCCACCCCCACCGCCGTAAACGTCGTGCCCCAGGCCATGCATTGCGCCGCGAACGCCGCATCCGTCACCAGTATCCCTGCAGGCTTGCCCGTCGCTACAATCGCCTTGATGGCCCCTTCAATCGCCGCCATCACCTCCGGGTGCCGCATATTACCCGGGTGCCCCATGGATGCGGCCAAATCCGCAGGCCCGATGAACATCGCATCCACCCCGTCGACAGCAGCAATGGAGTCAATGCGCGCCACGCCTTCGGCGGTTTCGATCTGCACGATCAGGCACAGCTCCTCCTCCGCCCGCGCCATGTAATCGGGCACGGTGCCATAACGCGTGGCGCGCGTCATGCCAGACACGCCACGGATACCGCGCGGGGCATAGCGCATGGCGGCGACGGCGGCGCGGGCCTCGGCCACGGTCTGCACATAAGGGATCATCAGGGTTTGCGCGCCAAGATCGAGCAGGCGCTTTATCAGTACAGTATCATTGCTTTGCGGGCGCACGACCGGGCTGACCGGATAGGCGGCCACGGCCTGCAGCATGCCCAGGATATCGGGGATGTCGGTCAGCGAATGTTCGGTATCCAGCACGATCCAGTCATAGCCGCAGGTGGCCAGCACCTCGGCCACCACAGGGCCGGGGATCGTGTTCCACAACCCGATTTGCTGGCCGGTTTTCAGGCGGGCCTTGAAGGCGTTGACGGGCATCATTTCAGCAATGATGCGATGCGCCGCAGGGCAAGAAGGTAGCCTTCGGTGCCGCAGCCGACGATGACGCCATCGGCGCGGGCCGAGATGTGGGAGTGATGCCGGAACGCCTCACGCGCATGGATATTGCTGATATGCACCTCGATCACCGGGCCGTCGAAGGCGTTTAGGGCATCGAGAATGGCGATGGAGGTATGGGTTAGCGCCCCTGCGTTGATGACGATGGCGG
>JANNBG010000726.1:0-6725 GCA_031385205.1 Rhodobacterales bacterium | reverse complement strand
ACCGGCTTTTGCACACTGTTCATGCGCAATTTCATCAAGGCGTTGCCGTTCGAATTGATCGAATCCGCGCGCGTTGAAGGTGTCTCGGAATGGCAGATTTTCTCACGCATTGTCATGCCGCTGATGCGGCCCGCCATCGCTGCCCTGTCTGTGTTGGTCTTCACCTTTATCTGGAATGAATATTTCTGGGCAACGGTTTTGACGACATCTGCCAACATTCAGCCAGTAACGGCGGGGTTGAATTCCCTGAACGGGCAATATGTGGCGCAGTGGCATCTGGTGTCGGCAGGGTCGATCATTGCGGCGTTGCCGCCGGTGTTGATGTTTTTCCTGATGCAAAAGCACTTCATCGCGGGCCTGACCATGGGAGCGGTCAAGTGAACATGTGGCGGATGGATGCAGGTGGCCAGACCTTGGTGCTGGCTGCCTGGGATTTTTTGCCTGAATGCGTGTATTGGGGCGCGTCTTTGCCGGTAGGCGAAGACTTGGGGCAGTTGGTTGCGGCGACGCGGTCGGACCTGACAGGCGGGATGTTGGATGCGGTGCTGCCGCTGTCTTTGACGCCGGAGGCGGGGCGGGGATTTCCGGGGCAGGCAGGGCTGGTTGTATCAACGGCGGATGGGGTGCCGTTGCATCCGGTGTTTGTGTTTGACAGGGCGGTGGCGGGGGCAGGGCGGTTGGAACTGGTCAGCCGGTGTGATGGCTTGACCTTGACGCATGTGTTTGCAGCGCAGGCGACGGGGGTGATGACGCTGCAAACGCGGCTGGCATCAGAAGTGCCTGTGCGTGTGCAATGGCTGGCGGCACCTGTGTTGCCTGCACCGCAGACCTGCGTGGAAATGATCGACGTGCATGGCAAATGGACGCGGGAGTTTCATCTGAACCATGTGCCATGGGCACCGGGCATGCGGATGCGGGAAAGCCGGACGGGACGGTCAGGGCATGAACACCCGCCCTATCTGATCCTGCCGGATGCGGGCTGCACGAATACGGCGGGCATGGCTTTGGCGCTGCATTACGCGTGGAGCGGCGGGCACCGGATGGTGGCGGAAGAACTGCCGGATGGGCGCAGGCAGGTGCAGTTTGGGCATGCCTGGGGGGCGGAGACGCAGGCGGGTGTGGCGTTTGAAAGCGCTGAACTGATTGCGTGTGTGTCGGTGACGGGTCTGAACGGGATTGGGGCGACATTTCAGCGGGATATCATGGATCGTGTGGTGCAATGGCCTGATGCGGCGCTGGCGCGGCCGGTGCATTACAACTGCTGGGAGGCGATCTATTTCAAGCATAACCTGGCGGACCTTGCGGCGATTGCAGACAAGGCGGCGGCGATTGGGGCTGACCGGTTTGTGCTGGATGACGGCTGGTTCGGGCACAGGGATAATGACCTGACCAGTCTGGGCGACTGGACGATTGACCGGCGCAAATGGCCGGACGGTTTGCACCCGTTGATCGCGCATGTGCAGGCGTTGGGCATGACGTTCGGGCTGTGGTTCGAGCCGGAAATGGTGAACCCGGACAGTGATCTGTACCGCGCGCATGCGGACTGGGCCTTGGGGCCGGTGGACCAGACGCTGGGGCGGCATCAGATGGTCTTGAACATGGCGCTGCCTGCAGTGCGGGATTACCTGTTCGCGGCGATGTCGGCCGTGCTGACGGAATACGACATCGATTATATCAAATGGGATCATAACCGTTTGCTGCCGGTGGTGGATGCAGCACAGGCGACGGGGGTTTATGCGCTGCTGGACCGTTTGCGTGTGGCCCATCCGACGGTGGAGATTGAAAGCTGCGCATCGGGGGGCGGGCGGATTGATGCAGGCATTCTGGCACGGACGCACCGGGTGTGGTTGTCAGATTCAAACGACGCGCTGGAGCGGTTGCGGATGCAGCATGATGCAGCGCTGTTCCTGCCGGCGGCGATCACAGGCAGCCATGTGGGGCCACGCAAATCGCATACGTCGGGGCGCATTCTGCCGATGTCATTCCGGGCATGGGTGGCGGCACAGCGGCATATGGGGTTCGAGATGGACCTGCGTGATCTGACGCCGGACGAAGAGTCGGTGCTGACGCTTGTGACCACGTGGTGGAAGGCAAACCGCGACTGGATGATGCAGGCCACGATCCACCGGTGTGACAGCGCCGATCCTGCGGTGATTGCCGAGGTGCAGGTGGCCAGCGGTGGTGGGCGGTTCGTGCTGTTTGCGGGGCAGGCAGAAACGAGTGTGCAAATCCTGCCGCGCCCGTTGCGGCTGACGGGGCTTGATCCTGCGGCACGCTATACCGTGACATTGAAAAACCCCGAAGACGCCCCGCCACAAAGCCGTGGACTTGCCGCGCTGAAGACCGGCCCGCTGACCTTGATGGGTGCCTGTTTGATGCAGCAGGGGCTGATGCTTCCCGTGGCATGGCCTGCTACAATGTGGGTTGTCGAAGGTACGCGTGTTTCATCTTCCTGAAAATATCCCCGCCGGAGGCTTTGCCCTATGACCGATGACACCAAGAACAAGACCAGACGCAACCGGGCGTGGTATGGCAAGCTGGACCGGGACGGGTTTATCCACCGGTCATGGATGAAGAACCAGGGCTTTCCGGACCATGTCTTTGATGGCCGCCCGATCATCGGCATCTGCAACACATGGTCGGAACTGACGCCGTGCAATTCGGGCCTGCGTGATCTGGCGGAAGGCGTGAAGCGTGGCGTGTGGGAGGCGGGCGGGTTTCCGGTGGAGTTTCCGGTAACATCGCTGGGCGAAACGCAGATGAAGCCGACGGCGATGCTGTTCCGCAACCTGCTGGCGATGGATGTAGAGGAATGCATCCGGGCCTATGGCATGGACGGGGTGGTGCTGCTGGGCGGGTGTGACAAGACCACACCGGGGCAGTTGATGGGGGCTTGCAGCGTCGATTTGCCAGCCATTGTGGTGTCGTCAGGGCCGATGCTGAACGGCAAATGGCAGGGCAAGGATATTGGGTCGGGCACGGATGTCTGGAAGTTTAGTGAGGCGGTGCGGGCGGGGGATATGACCCTGCAGGATTTCATGGCGGCGGAATCGGGGATGAGCCGTTCCAAGGGTGTGTGCATGACGATGGGGACGGCGAGCACGATGGCGAGTTTGGTGGAGGCGATGGGGATGGCCTTGCCGACGAACGCAGCACTGCCCGCGGTGGATGCGCGCAGGATGGCACTGGCGCATCATACGGGGCGCAGGATCGTGGAGATGGTGGACGAGGATCTGCGGCCATCGCAGATTTTGACGCGCGCGGCGTTTGAAAATGCGATTCTGGCGAATGCGGCGGTGGGCGGGTCGACCAATGCGGTGGTGCATCTGTTGGCGATTGCGGGGCGGGTAGGGGTGGAACTGTCCTTGAAGGATTTTGAACTGGGGTCGGATATTCCGTTGTTGGTGAACTGCATGCCATCGGGCACATACCTGATGGAGGATTTCGCTTATGCAGGCGGGATGCCAGTAGTGTTGAAGGAACTGGGTGCGCGGTTGCGCAAATCGGTGACGGTGATGGGCAAGGATATCAGCGACTACGCCAATGGGGCGGAGAACTGGAATACGGATGTGATCCGGCCATTCGACAGCCCCGTGAAGCCTGCGGCGGGCATTCGGGTGCTGAAAGGGAACCTTTCGCCGAATGGGGCAATTGTGAAACCATCGGCGGCAACGCCGGAACTGCTGGAGCATGAAGGTCTGGCGCATGTGTTTGAGAATATCGAGGATATGAAGGCGAATATTGACCGGGAGGATTTGCCGGTGACCAAGGATACCATTCTGGTGCTGAAAGGCTGCGGGCCAAAGGGCTATCCGGGCATGCCGGAGGTGGGCAATATGCCGATCCCGGCGGCGCTGGTGAAACAGGGGGTGCGGGATATGATCCGGGTCAGCGATGCGCGGATGTCGGGCACGGCTTATGGCACGGTGATCCTGCATGTGTCACCTGAGGCGCAAGCGGGGGGCAATCTGGCACTGGTGCGGACGGGGGACCGTATTCGCGTTTCTGCCAGCGCGGGGGTTCTTGAACTGCTGGTGTCGGATGCGGAACTGGCGGAACGCCGGGCGAAGTGGGCACCGGACCCGGCGCATTACACGCGGGGTTATGCAAAACTATACGTGGACCATGTGCTGCAAGCGCATGAGGGGGCTGATCTGGATTTCCTTGTGGGCAAGGACACGCGGCTGGTGACAAGGGAGAGCCACTGATGCAGGATGTTCCAACATTCCCCGACCTGAAAGGCGCGTCTGTTTTCATCACGGGTGGCGGGTCCGGTATCGGGGCGGGCATCACGGAAGCCTTCTTGCGGCAGGGCGCGAAGGTGGCGTTTTGTCAGCGGTCAGATGCGACGGCGTTCTGCGATGCAATGGCACAGGCAACGGGCAACCGCCCCCTGTTTCTGACATGCGACATCACCAATGTGGCGGCTTTGCAGGCGACGCTGACGGCGGCGGCCACGGCGCATGGCCCGATCTCTGTGCTGGTGAACAACGCGGCCAATGACACGCGCCACACCACAGCCGAGGTGGACGAGGCGATGTGGGATGCGGCGATGGCGATCAACCTGAAGTGTTATTTCTTTGCCAGCCAAGCGGTCATCCCCGGCATGCAGGCGATGGGCGGGGGCAGCATCATCAACTTTTCCTCGATTAGCTACATGATGGGGAATGCCGGGTATCCGGCCTATATCACGGCGAATTCGGGCATTAACGGGCTGACGCGGGCGCTTGCGCGGGAATTCGGGCCGGATCGCATCCGGGTGAATGCGCTTGCGCCGGGGTGGGTGCTGACGCAAAAGCAGCGCGATTTATGGGCGCAGCCGGAGGCATTGGCGGTGCATATGGCGCGGCAATGTATCCCGGATGAGATTGTGGAGGCGGATATCGTGGGGGGTGTATTGTTCCTGGCGTCCAGGTCTTCACGCATGATGACGGGACAGGCTTTGGTCATTGATGGTGGCGTGGTGGTAACAGGATGAGTCCGGACTGGATCGCAGTGGATTGGGGTACATCAAACCTGCGGGCGTGGGCGATGGGGCCTGCGGGCGTATTGGCGCATCTGTCATCGGATGATGGCATGGGGAAATTGTCACGCGACGATTATGAACCGGCGCTGCTGCGGCTGATTGCGCCATGGCTGACGGTGCCGGTGCCGGTCATCGCCTGTGGCATGGTGGGCAGCCGGCAGGGTTGGTGCGAAGCGCCATATCGCACGGTGCCCTGCACGCCGGTGGCGGCGGCGGATTTGGTGACAGTGCCAACCCTTGACGCCCGGCTGCATGTGCAGATCGCGCCGGGCCTGCGGCAGATGCAGCCTGCAGATGTGATGCGGGGCGAAGAGACGCAGATTGCGGGGGCCTTGGCCTTGAATCCGGGGTTTGACGGGGTGTTCTGCCTGCCGGGCACGCATTCGAAATGGGTGCATGTCAGCGCGGGCGAGGTGGTCAGTTTTCAGACCTACATGACGGGTGAATTGTTTGCGCTGCTGTCGACGCAATCTGTGCTGCGGCATGGCATGGGGGGCGATGGTTGGGATGATGTGGCGTTTGACGCGGGCGTGTCAGATGCGCTGTCACGGCCGGAAAAGATTGCAGCGCGGTTGTTCAGCCTGCGGGCAGAAGGGCTGATTGCGGGACTGTCGCCGGTATCGGCCAAATCGCGCCTGTCAGGGCTGCTGATCGGGGTGGAACTGGCGGCGGCGCGGCCCTATTGGCTGGGCCAGCCGGTGGCCATCGTGGGGGCGGAAGGGCTGGCGCGCGCCTATGCGCGGGCATTGGCGGCACAGGGGGTGAAAGCGAACCTGATCCCTGCTACGGATTGCACGATTGCTGGTCTTGCCAGCCTGCGCCAGACGGAAGTTGCCCGATGACCCATTTGCCCTTGATCGCCATTCTGCGTGGCCTGACACCAATGGAGGCAGTGCCGGTGGCCGAAGCCTTGATTGCCGCAGGCATCACGCGCATCGAAGTGCCGCTGAATTCGCCGGAGCCTTATGTGTCGATTGCCAGCATGGCAAAGGCGTTTGCGGGTGTGGCGGAAATCGGGGCGGGCACGGTGCTGACGCCTGTACAGGTGGCACAGGTGCAGGATGCGGGGGGTACGCTGATTGTATCGCCAAACTGCAATGCGGAGGTGATCGCGGCTGCGAAAGCACGCGGCATGGCAAGCTGGCCGGGGGTGATGACGCCGACGGAATGCTTTGCAGCCCTGGCTGCGGGGGCGGATGGGCTAAAGATTTTCCCGGCATCGCTGATCGGGCCGGATGGGGTAAAGGCGATCCGTGCGGTGCTGCCAAAAGGCACGCTGGTTTATGCGGTGGGCGGGGCGGGTGCAGCAAACTTTGGCGATTGGATGCAAGCGGGGGTGGATGGGTTTGGCATCGGCACGGCGCTGTATACGCCGGGGTTGGCGGTGGCAGACATTGCCACAAGGGCCACGGCGATGGTGGCGGCTTACCGGGCGGCCCAAGCGATGGCGCGCCCATGATCTATGATGATCGGCGATGTGAGTTGGGCGAGGGGCCATTGTGGCACCCACAACGGGCGCAGTTGTACTGGTTTGATATTCTGGGCAAACGCCTGCTGACGCGTGGCATCGATGGCCCGCAGGAATGGCACTTTGCGCATATGGTGTCGGCGGCAGGCTGGATCAGCCGCAAGGAGATTCTGATTGCGTCGGAAAATGCATTGTTCCGGTTCAACCTTGATACCGGCAACCGGCATGAGG
>JANNBG010000721.1:0-3600 GCA_031385205.1 Rhodobacterales bacterium | reverse complement strand
CGCAGATTCGCTCGCGCTGAACACCGGCACTTCCACCGGAAATCCGCCCGCCTCATAGACTCCATGCTTCACCCGTTGCGCCAGATCATTCAGATGCGCGTTGCACGGCGTCAGTTCTGACCATGTGTTCAGAATGCCAATCACTGGCCGCCCGTCAAACAGATCATGCGGCAGACCCTGATTCTTCATCCAGCCCCGATGGTAAATCTGGTCTCGCCCTGACCCGCCGAACCAGTCTTGCGAGCGTAATTTGCGGGGCCATGTGGCGGGTTTGAATGTCATTGCGGTCTCACAAGGCCTGCACGACAACTGCACCATCATCCGACGGCGCAATCGCAAGTGCGTTTTTCAGGGGCAGTCCAAAGGCGGCGGCGTCGATTTCAAACACATCGCCTGCGATGGGGCGAATACCATCCGCAAAGCTCAGGGTTGCGGTGCCAAACATATGCACATGCACATCGCCCGGCTGGCGGAACAGGGCGTATTTGAAGTGGTGATGTTCCAGATTGGCCAGTGTATGCGACATGTTCGCCTCGCCCGACAGGAAAGGCTTTTCCCAGATCACCACCCCATCGCGCCGGATGCGACTGGTGCCACGAATATCCGCAGGCAAATCCCCGATCAGGATTTCCGGCCCAAAGGCCGCCGCGCGCAGTTTGGAATGCGCAAGGAACAGATAGTTGATCCGTTCCGTCACATGGTCCGAAAATTCGTTTGCCAGCGCCCAGCCCACCCGGAACGGGCGGCCATCCGGCGCAATCACATAGATGCCTGCCAGTTCCGGCTCCTCGCCGCCATCCAGCGCGAAACCGGGGCTGGTCAGCGCCGCACCCGGTGCCACCGCCGTATGCCCGTTGCCCTTGTAACCACTCCGGTTGCGCCCCGATCTGCCCCGCAGGCGGACGGCCGCCTTCCAGCCCCATGCGGAACATCTTCATGCTGTCGGTCAGCACCTCGGCCGTGTCCAGATTGGCATGCATCGCATCGCGCGCCGCCGCTGATCCCAGATGCGTCAGCCCCGTTCCCGTCAGATGCAGATGTGTGGGGTCCGCATGGCTGATCGGCAGGGTGATCCGGCCCTCTTCGGCCAGACGCTGCATATCCACCGCCGCACCCAACCCATGGGCCGCAATGATCTGCGTCAGGCTGCTGTGCGCCGCAAACGCCTCTTGCACCAGCGCATAGGTGCTGGTGGCACCCTTGATGACAGCCGCCTCTGACCCGTTCCGTGCCACCACGGCAAGGTGTCCATCACCGCCGATGATCTGAGAGATATGCACCGCCATGCCCCCTATTTCGATTTGTTGTAGACGTCGAAAATCACTGCCGCCAACAGCACCAACCCTTTGATGACCTGCTGATAATCGATCCCGATGCCCAGAATGGACATGCCTTTGTTCATAACTCCCATGATCAGCGCACCCACCACCACACCCAGGATCTTGCCCACCCCGCCCGACATCGACGCCCCGCCGATAAACACCGCCGCAATCACATCCAATTCGAACCCGCCGCCCGCCTTTGGTGTCGATGAATTCAGCCGTGCCGCAACGATCATCCCCGCCAAGGCCGCCAGCACGCCCATGTTCACAAAGCAGAAAAACACCAGCCGCTTGGTCTTGATCCCTGACAGTTTCGCCGCCTTTTCATTGCCCCCCAGCGCATAAATCCGCCGCCCCGTTGTCGTGTTTTCGGTGAAGAACGCGTACAGCACCGTCAGCACCGTCAACACCACCACCACATTCGGCAGGCCCCGGAATGTCGCCAGCTTCCACCCCACAAAGATCAGTGCCACCGCCACAATCGCATTCCGCCCGATGAACACCCCCAGCGGTTCCGGCATCATGCCAAATTCTGTATCGCGCTGCCGCGCCCGCCATCCCACCCAGACCACCACCAGCGCCGCCAGTGTGACCAGGGCCAAGGTCGTCAGATTAGGCTTGTCCACCCCGAACGCATCCGGGATGAACCCGGTCGACAAAGACTGAAATGTCTTGGGAAACGGCCCGATGTTCTGCCCGTTCAGCAGCCACATCGTTGACCCCCGAAACACCAGCATCCCCGCCAGCGTCACAATGAATGAGGGGATGCGCCAATACGCCACCCAATAGCCCTGCGCCGCCCCGATCAGCATGCCCACCAACAGACAGGCCGGCACCACCACGATCACCGGCAGATGCAGGTTCACCGTCAGAACCCCCGCAACCGCCCCGGTAAACCCCACCACGGACCCGATCGACAGGTCGATATGCCCCGCCACAATGACCAAAAGCATCCCCAAGGCCATGATGATGACATACGAGTTTTGCAGGAACAGGTTCGTAATGTTCTGCGCTGACAGAAAATCCACATCCAACGTCAGCCGCACCACAATCGTGAAAAACGCCACAATCGCCACAAGGGCGATCAGCATGCCACTTTCGCGCAAATGCCCCCCCAGATGTGACCCCAGCGACCGCACCTTGCCCGCGTCCTGCGCTATCATGCTGCCTTCCCTTCGTTCTTGATGATCAGCGCCATAATCCGCTCTTGGCTTGCCGCATCGCGTGACAGCTCGCCCACCATCCGCCCCTCGTTCATCACATAGATCCGGTCACACATCCCCAGCAGTTCCGGCATTTCCGAACTGATCATCACGATCCCCCGCCCCTGCGCCGCAAGCGCGTTCATGATCGTATAAATCTCAAACTTCGCCCCCACGTCGATGCCCCTTGTCGGCTCATCCAAAATCAGCACCTGCGGGTCGGTGAACAGCCATTTCGACAGCACCACCTTCTGCTGATTGCCCCCTGACAGGTTCACCACCTTTTGAAACACATCCGGCGTCCGAATGGCCATTGCCTCACGATACTGTTCCGCCACCTGCGTTTCGCGCCGCTTGTCCAGCACGCCATTCTTCGAGACGCCAAACAGGTTCGCCAGCGTGATGTTGCGCGCAATCGGCTCTTCCAGCACCAGCCCCAGCGTCTTGCGGTCTTCCGTCACATAAGACAGCCCCGCCGCAATCGCCCCCGATACTGTCGATGTATCTACCGCCTTGCCCGCAATCCGCACCGTTCCTGTGATATTGCGCCCATAGGATTTGCCAAACAGGCTCATCGCCAGTTCCGTGCGTCCCGCCCCCATCAACCCCGCAATCCCCACGATCTCGCCCTTGCGCACCGTAAAGCCCACGTCGCGGATCATCTGGCGCTGCCGTTGTTCCGGGTGCCAGACGTTCCACCCCTCCACCTGCAGCAGCACCTCGCCCAGGTCCGGCACCCGGTCCGGGTACCTGTGCGCCATATCGCGCCCCACCATATCGCGGATGATGCGGTCTTCCGAAATCTCTGCCTTGGTCAGGGTCGATACCGCAGCCCCATCCCGGATAATCGTAATCCGGTCCGCCACCCGCGAAATCTCGTTCAGTTTGTGTGAAATCAGGATCGACGTGATCCCTTGCGTCTTCAGCTCTAACAACAGTTCCAACAGCTTTTCGCTGTCATTTTCCTGCAAGGCCGCGGTCGGCTCGTCCAAAATCAACAGCCGCACATCCTTGGCCAATGCCTTGGCAATTTCGATCAACTGTTGCTTGCCCACGCCCAGCTTTTCCACCGCCGT
>JANNBG010000711.1:0-6541 GCA_031385205.1 Rhodobacterales bacterium | reverse complement strand
GCGGCGGCCAAGCGTGCCTTGGCGGCTTGGAGCGATGCTGCGTTGGGCAAAGGGCGCGTGGGTAAAGAGATCGAGGTCGGTAGGGTGCAGGCCAGACCCATCACATCAGTGGGCACCTCGATATGCACAGGCCCTGGTCTGGCCGAGGTCAGTGCGGCAAAGGCGGCGTCGAGTACGGGGCCAAGATCGGCAGGGGATGCGATCTGAAACGTGGGGCACAGGGCGCGCACCATGGCAGCCTGATCGGGCAATTCATGCAGCAGGCCCAGACCCTTGCCCAGACTGTCGCGCCGGTTCACCCCGGAAATGACCAGCACCGGGATGCTGTCCGCGCGCGATTGGGCCATGGCGGTCAGCGCATTGGTCAACCCCGGCCCGGTGATGACAAAGGCCACACCGGGCTGCCCCGTGGCGCGGGCATAGCCATCGGCGGCGAAGGCGGCCCCTTGTTCATGGCGCACGGTGACATGACGGATGGGAGAGCCTCCGAGCCCGCGATACATCTCCACCGTATGCACGCCGGGAATGCCAAAGACGACCGTAACACCGCGTGCGGCCAGCCCTGCGACAAGGGCCTGCCCCACCGTCGTCATTGCCCGGCCCCGGCATAGTCGGCGATGCGCGCGCAGGCCTGTAATATGCGGTCATCTGCCACGGTCAGCGACAGGCGCACCCAGCCCGCCAAGGCAGCACCGAAGCTTTCACCCGGCATCACGGCGACGCCTTTGGCGGTCAGCAGGCCCGTGGCAAAGGCCTCACCCGTCATCCCTGTGCTGCGCACATCCAGCAAGGTGAACATGCCCGCCTCGGGCTGGTGCGCGCGCAGGCCTGCGACACCGTCGAGGGTGGCATGGATCAACGCGGCGCGGCGGGCAAAACGGGCACACATGCCGGCCGCGACAGGCGATGGGGCGGATATGGCGAGAGTGGTCATGTCGGCGATGAAGGGCTGGTTGCCGAACAGCATGGTTTCCGACAAGGGCAGGGCGCGGGTGCAGAATGCGGCGGGGCCAACCACCCAGCCGGAGCGGAAACCGGGGGCAGCATGGGATTTGGAGATGGAGGAGGCGATGACCACACGGTCGGCCAATGCGGGGTCGGACAGGGGCGAGACGAAGGTGGTGCCCTCGAACACCATTTCCTCATACACCTCGTCGCAGACGATCCACAGGTCATGCGCCACGGCCAATTGCCCCAAGGCGGCCAGATCAGCGGCACGCAGCACGGCCCCGGTGGGGTTATGTGGCGTGTTCAGGAACAACACACGACTGCGGGGCGTTATGCGTGCGGCCACATCCGCCGCCTGCATGCGAAAGCCCGCCTCGGCGCGCAAGGGTACGGGCACCATCACAGCGCCGGTGGACCGCATCAGCCCTTCATAAGTGGCATACATCGGGTCGCCGACCAGCACTTCATCGCCCGGCCCCAGCAACGTGCCCATGATGGCAAAAAGCGCGGTCTGCGTGCCGGGAAAGCACATCACCTGATCGGGTGTGATGATGCGCCCGCGCCGTGCGGTGTAGCGGTCGGCCAGCGCCTGCACCAAGGCGGGTTCGCCCTGCCCGTTGGAATACCCCGTGCGCCCCATATGCATGGCCTGCACGGCGGCATCGACCAATGCGGCAGGGGTGGGCACATCGGGTTCGCCGATGGTCAGCTCGATCACGGGGTGCCCTGCGGCCTGCATCGCACGGGCCTGCGCATGCACGGCCCATTTGGCGCCGCCAAGGTCTGCCAGCCGGTCCGTGACGGGGGCAAACCTCATGCCGCGACCGGCAGATGGGACGACAGATCAAAGCCGAGAATGGCCCCGACCGAGGACAGACCGATGCGTTCCAGCTCGCCCGGATCAAAGCTGTCGGGCAGGACGCAGCCCTCCATCCACAGCCCGTCGATGACGGCATTGCTGGCAATCGCCTGCGCGCGCAGCACGGCAGGATCGTTGACGCGGCCCAGATCGGCGATCAGCTGTTGCAGCATATCACGGTAGCCCAGATAGGTTTGCGCATGTACATCGCGCATGGCGGGGTCTTTGCGGATCAGATGCACAAAGCCCGCCCAGATGCCAAAGGCCACGGAATCCAGCACTGGTGGGCGTAAGGATGCCGCAACAAAGGCGGCAAGGCGGGTGGCAGGGTCGGCGGGTGCGGTGTCGAGCACGCGTGCGTTGTCGGTAGTCATCTTGACCATGACTTGCCGATAGGCGGCGCGGGTCAGGTCTTCCTTGGTCTGAAAGTAATGGCGGATCAGCCCGGCCGTGACCCCCGCGCGATCAGCAATTGCACGCACGGTGGCCGCTTGTGGCCCGCCTTCGGCGACAAGGTCCAGCACAGCATCGATCAGTGCCTCGCGCCGGCGTTCTTCGCCTTCGCGGCGATAGGTGCGTCTTTCGGCGGGCATGACCTGATGTGGCATCCTGAAATTATACGCCTGTATAAGTAATCTGGTTGCGCTCACAGGCAATTGCGAAACCGCCGCATATGCCGAAGAATAGCATGAATTCCCGCAAAGGCAGGCTTCTTCTGTGCCGTTTAGGGGATGGTCGCATTGGCCACTGCACGGGCCACATCTTTGTGAATGATGACATCGGTTTGCGGATAGGCCTGCAGAATCGCGCGGCGCAAGGCGGCACCAATGGCATGGGCCTCGCGCAAGGGTTGGTCGCCGTCCAGTTCGATATGCAGATTCACGAAAATCCTGCTGCCCGCCATGCGGGTTTTCAGGTCATGAAAGCCGTGGACGCCGGGCCAATCCGTGGCGATGGCGGCAATCCCTGCGATGATGGCAGGGTCGGCGCGTCTGTCCATCAGCGCATCAAACGCCCCGCGCCCGATGCGGATGGCACCCACGGCCAGCATGCCGGCGGCGCCAAGGGCCACGACGGAATCGACGGTCATCAGGCCAAACTGCTGTGCCATTCCCAGCGAGATGATGGCCCCGATGTTGGGCAAAAGGTCGCCCAGATAATGCAGGCGGTCGGCCTGTACGACGCGGTTGCCGGTCAAGCGCGCGACGCGGCTTTGCCACCAGACCAGCGCAAGGGTCAGCCCGATAGAGGTGGCCATGACGACCATGCCACGGCCTTCGTTCAGCAGGGTGACAGGTGCCGGGGCGGCAAGGCGAAAGGCGGCGGCGGTGGCGATAATGATGGCCGAGATGAGGATGAACACGGCCTGTGCGAGGGCGGACAGGTCTTCGGCGGAACTGTGGCCAAAGGCGTGATCCTCATCCGCTGGTTTGGCGGCATAGATGATGGCGGCGATAGCGCCAAGAGAGACCATCAGATCCATGGCACTGTCGGCAAGGGATGCAGCGACACTTAACGCGCCCGTTTCACCCAAGGCCCAGAGTTTGAGCGCGACAAGCACGATGGCAACGCCCACCGAGGCAAGTCCCGCAGACAGGTTCAACCGATGAGTGCCCTGCGCCATATGATGCCCGTCCTAAAGCCTGTCTTGCGGTCTTGCCCCAGATTGCGGGCAATGTTCAATCGTTTGCCTGTGCAGGCCCTGTGGTCTTAGCGTGCCAACAGCCGTGCGGCCATGGCCTGATGCGCCGTGAGCACTTGTGGCGGCAGGTCGCGCAGGCCGCGTTCGGAAAGGTTGTCGATGCCGCCTGCCCATGTATAGCCAATCATCCCGGCCAGATCTGGAAGGGTGAGCGCGAGGCGTTCATAAGCCAGTGCCACATCCGCCATATCGGCCGGCGTCAGGCCGTTTTTCGTATGCCATGGCGTATGATTGGCATCCAACACCAGAACCAGCCGTTGCCTTGGCCCAAGCTGCCCTTGGGCAAGGCGAAGGTAAGTCATGTAAAGCGGCTGTTTCAGCGGGTCAGCTCCGCCATAGGCATCAAACCCCCACAGCGTGACAGAGGGTGGAATGGCAGGTGGGCCTGCCCTATCATGGGCCTCGATCAGCATCACTTCGGATGCAGGATAGGCGGTGCGAATGATGGTTGCGGCGCGTTCGACCTCGGCCACGTCGAACCCGCGCAACTGTGGCTCGTCAACCAGATAAAAGATGATGCGGGCCGTATCCACGCCACTGTCGGCGATGGCCCTGACCACAAGGGCCCAAACCGCTTGTGCATTGGGACTGTCCGGGCCGCCTGTGCCAAAGGCAAAAGCAGCTTCGACCGACAGGATCGGTCGCCACTGCGCATCCGCCGCCCTGATCTGCGCGGCCCATGTGCCGGGCGCGCCGATCAGGCACAGATGGTTGGCTGTCGTCCAACCCGCAACCTCGGCACCGTAGCCGGTGACGGTGGTGTCATCGAACGGGTCGTCATGGCCACAGGCAACGCCAACATAGCCGAACAGATCGAGTGCAATGGCAGGCGCTGGTACAAAGGTGAGAGAAATGAAAACGAATGCGCGCCACATTGGCCTGTCTCCCCCGCACCGCAGCCCTGCACGCCCAGCATGACGTAAATGCCCTGTGGCGTCATGCCGAAAAACAGGCGGCGCTATCGCACCACCTCGTCGGCCTCGACCCCCCACAGGGCGGATTTTCGCAGCCAGCCGCGATTGCCATCCACGCCGATGCGGCACCAGTCTGCAGTGCATTCCTGCACCCGTCCGACAACGCCAGCCTCGGCCTGAAAGGCCACGCTGGCGGCGTCATCGGGCGTCTCCAGAACATTGACCATATCTTGCGTGACGATCACGCTGCGTGACCCTGACAACATGGTATAATGCACCCAACCGCCCGCGCCTTCGGCATCCTCGATGCGCCGCCAGTTTTCGTATTCTGCCGTCACGCGCAACGGCATGCCCGCGCGCGTGAACACCCAGTCAATGCGATGCGTCAGGCCTGGCCCACGGCGTGCGTTGCCCTCATTCGTTTTCAGGCTGACATAGCGGGGCAGGGGCAGATTGGTGACAGCGCCGCGGTTGGTATCGGCGGGTGGCAAGGGCGGGCCTGCCATCTGACGTTGTGGGTTGGCCTTTGGGGCGGCTTTTGCGGCGGGCATATCGGGGGCCACGGACGACACCTGAACCAAACCTGCCGGGCGCGCCGGTGGGGCTTTGTGCGCAAGGTCACCTTCGGCCCACACGGCCTGTACCATGGCGCAAACAGCGCCAACCAAAAACAGTATACGTCTCATCCTGCCGCCTCATGGCCCTTGTGTCAGGGCGTATCCGGGGGCTTGTCACCACCCCCTGTTGCGGCCACCTTGCCATGATCTGTTTGTCTTGGAAAGATCGGGGACGCCTGCCATGCCCACATCCCGCCTGAGTGTTGTTGTGACGCGACGCCTGCCTGACGCGGTGGAGACGCGGATGAAGGAATTGTTCGATGTTTCGTTGCGTGACCCGGACGTGCGCATGACGCGTGAGGAACTGGCGGCGGCGATGCGTAGTTGCGATGTGATCGTGCCGACGATTGGTGATGTGATTGATGCAGGGCTGATCGGGCAGGCGGGGGACCGGCTGAAGCTGATTGCGAATTATGGCGCGGGGGTGGACCATATCGATGTGGCCACGGCACGGCAGCGGGGGATATTGGTCAGCAACACGCCGGGTGTGGTGACCGAGGATACGGCGGATATGGTGATGGCGCTGATCCTGTCGGTCACCCGGCGCATCCCGCAGGGGTTGGCGCTGATGCAGTCGGGCGATTGGCCGGGCTGGTCACCGATGGCGAGCCTTGGGGGCCGCATCGGCGGGCGACGGTTGGGCATTCTGGGCATGGGGCGCATCGGGCAAGCGGTGGCGCGGCGTGCAAAGGCATTCGGGATGCAGGTGCATTATCACAACCGGAAAAGGTTGCGGGTGGAGGTGGAAGAGGCGCTGGAGGCGACGTATTGGGAGAGTTTGGACCAGATGGTCAGCCGCATGGACATCGTATCCGTCAACTGCCCGCATACGCCCGCAACGTTTCATCTGATGAACGCACGGCGGTTGAAATTGATGAAGCCTTCGGCGGTGATCGTGAATACATCGCGGGGAGAGGTGATTGACGAGAACGCGCTGACGCGGGCGTTACGGGCGGGGGAACTGGCAGGGGCGGGATTGGATGTGTTCGAACATGGGCATCAGGTGAACCCGCGTTTGCGGGATTTGCCAAACGTGGTGCTGCTGCCGCATATGGGGTCCGCGACGTTGGAAGGGCGGGTGGAAATGGGCGAGAAGGTGATCATCAACATCAAGACCTTCGCGGACGGGCACAGACCGCCGGATCAGGTGGTGTTGGGGGGGATGTGAGGAGGGAAGCGCATAAAGATCGAAAGCAGCAAGAATGAGTGACTACTTCGTTCCATCGCAGAAGCATCTTGGGAAATTTGTGAGTTCTGAGGTCTTAGGGCTTGTTTTGCAAAATAGATCTCTAAAGTGGTCTCGTCCTGATCTATTCAATGATCCTTTCGACTGCCAACCCCGATTTAGATTTTGCCCTAGCCTAGAAGAATGCCTTCCCCTACTTCGGCAAGAGATATTGCGTGCGCTTTCGGGTGATATCAAAAGTTACGCAGTAGATGGCCCGTTTTCGAAAAAAGTAAACTGGGTTCTTGATCAAATTAAGTTAGGTCGTGCCAAACC
>JANNBG010000672.1:0-3481 GCA_031385205.1 Rhodobacterales bacterium | reverse complement strand
CAGCCGGACCTGTGGTGCAAGTGGAGCGAGAAATACATCAACTGGCGGCAGCTGGAAATTCTGGGTCTGATGTCCAAAGGAAACTGGGCATGAGCGTGGGGTTCCTGATGCTGTGCCACACGGCGCTGGACCGTGCCGCCCAAGTGGCGCGGCATTGGGCGATACAGGATTGCCCGGTGGTGATCCATGTGGACGCCAAAGTGCGCAAAGGCCCGTATCAAAAGATGGTGGCGGACCTGGCCGATCTGCCGGGCGTGCGGTTTTCGGCGCGGCATACCTGTGAATGGGGCACATGGGGCATTCTGGCGGCAACACAGGCGGCGGCAATGGTGATGCTGAAGCATTTCCCACAGGCGCGGCATGTGTATCTGGCATCGGGGTCGTGCATGCCGTTGCGGCCCGTGGCGGACCTGATCGCCTATCTTGACGCGCGGCCACGCACGGATTTCATCGAATCGGTGACAACGGAAGATGTGGGCTGGACGATCGGGGGGTTGGATATTGAACGGTTCACCCTGCGGTTTCCGTTTTCATGGCGCAAACAGCGGCGGGCGTTTGATTTTTATGTGAACCTGCAGCGCAAAGTCGGGCTGAAGCGGCGCATCCCGGCCAGCATCGTGCCGCATCTGGGCAGCCAGTGGTGGTGCCTGACACGGGCAACATTGTCGGCCATCATGGACAACCCGGAACGGGCCGATATCGACGCCTATTTCAAGCGCGTGTGGATCCCGGATGAAAGCTATTTCCAGACCATGGTGCGGCAGGTGTCGGCAAACGTGGAAAGCCGGTCTTTGACGCTGTCAAAGTTCGATTTTCAGGGCAAACCACACATCTTTTACGATGACCATCTGCAACTGTTGCGGCGGTCTGACTGCTTTGTGGCGCGCAAGATCTGGCCCCACGCGGACAAGCTGTATCAGACGTTCCTATCAGCCGATGCGGGTGGCGAGGCGGGGGAACCAAATCCGGGCAAGATTGACCGTTTGTTCAGCAAGGCGGTGGAGCGCCGCACGAAGGGGCGCGCGGGGCTGTATATGCAAAGCCGGTATCCGCACGCCAATTGGGAAACGGGCAAATCGGCCGCGCCCTATTCGGTGTTTCAGGGTTTTGCGGATGTGTTCGATAATTTCGATACATGGCTGTCAAAGGTGGCGGGCGCGCGGGTGCATGGGCATTTGTTCGCGCTGGACCGGGTGCATTTTGCCGGAGGTG
This sequence comes from Rhodobacterales bacterium, assembly GCA_031385205.1. Taxonomy (GTDB): domain Bacteria; phylum Pseudomonadota; class Alphaproteobacteria; order Rhodobacterales; family Rhodobacteraceae; genus JAAFHS01. The sequence goes on along the minus strand of JANNBG010000672.1, from coordinate 2,269 downwards.
AGACGGTTTATAACGGGGCGCTGTCGGATTCGGCAGTGATGCGGGACTATGACCCAAAGTCGTTTCTGACCAGCCTGATCTGGAACACGCGGGGCGAGCGGCAGTGTTTTCAATTCGGCCCGGATGATGAACAGGTTATCACGCCGTTCATCGCGAGTGATGGTAACGCACAGGTGTCGGTCATATCAGGCGCATGGGCGGTGCCGCTGTTCCATTCCAACGCGAGTTTTGCGGATATCCGGATCGCCGCGGCGCGGTTGCAAAAGATTGAAACGCTGCAATTGGAGGCGCTGCGGCAGGCGCGCGTGAAGGCGCGGGTGCGAATTTGGACGCTGGCAGAGTTTGTGGAAAACCCGATGGAGCCTTTGCAGATGATCGTGGATGAAATCAGCCCGCGGTCCTTGCGGCGGCTGACAGAGGTGCCGCGCATGGTGGACCTGTCAGGCTTTGGCCAATTCCTGCAAAACCTGCGCAATCAGGGCATGCAACCGGTGCTGATGGGCGATTTCCCGGCGACGGATGATGCGCGGCTGGGGTCTGGGCGGCGCGGCAAGCCGTATCTGGTGAAATAGCATGGCATTCACCAGTTTCGTGGTGTTCGCGGAAATGCGGACAGGGTCGAATTTCCTGGAGGCGAATCTGAATGCGCTGCCGGGGGTGCATTGTTATGGCGAGGCGTTCAACCCGGATTTCATGGGGGGTGAGGGCAAGGTTGAGCTGTTGGGCGTGACGCTGGACCAGCGCAACGCAGACCCGGCGGGGTTTTTGCACACAATCAGGGAACAGACGGCAGGGCTGGCGGGGTTTCGATTTTTTAACGACCACGATCCACGGGTGTTTGATCTGCTGATGGATGACCCTGATTGCGCGAAGGTGAGCCTGACGCGCAACCAGTTGGAATCCTACATCAGCTGGAAAATCGCGCTGGAAAGTGACCAGTGGTGGCTGGCGAATACCAAGCATCTGAAAACGGTGCGTCCGACGTTTGATGCAGCGGAATTCATGGCGCGGTATGACCGCTTGCATGATTTTCAGCGCAAACTGGTGCATCGGTTGCAGGTGTCAGGGCAGACGGCATTTTACATCGATTATGAAGATGTGCTTGACTTGGATGTGTTGAACGGGCTTGCGGCGTTTCTGGGTGTGGATGCGCGGCTGGGCAAACTGGATTTCCGGTTCAAGAAACAGAACCCGGAACCCCTGCGCGACAAGGTGGCGAACCCGGATGAGATGCAGGCGGGGTTAAGGGCGCAGGATTGGTTCGATCTGGACCACGCGCCGAACTTTGAGCCGCGCAGGCAGGCGGCGGTGCCGTCTTATATCGTGTCACAAGACGCCCCTTTGATGTTTTTGCCGATCAAGGGCGCGCCGGATGCGCGGGTGCAGGGGTGGCTGGCGGGCTTTGGGGCCATGCAATCGGACATGAACCGCAACCAGCTGCGCAAGTGGCGGATGGCGCATGTCGGGCAGCGCAGTTTCACGGTGCTGCGGCACCCATTGGCGCGGGCGCATGCGGTGTTTTGTGATTTCATCAGGCGGGAATGGATGCCAGAGTTGCGGCCCTATCTGAAGCGGGTGCATAAGTATGACCTGCCGGGCAAGGGCAAGGGCTATGCAAATGCCGAAGACTACCGGGCGGGGTTGCTGGTGTTTCTGGACCTTGCCAAGCACATGCTGTCAGGGCGCACGGAACTGAAATTGCCGGTAATGATGGCGACGCAAGGGGCTGTCTTGCAAGGCTTTGCGCAGATGCAGACGCCTGATGTTGTGTTGCGCGAGGATGGTCTGGCAAAGGCGCTGGCGGCTTTGGCGGCGGATGTGGGCGTGCAAATGGGGGCGTTACCGGATGAACTGGCGCTGCCTTTCGCGCTGAAAGACATCTATGGGCCAGATCTGGAGGCCGCCGCACGCGGGGCCTATTGGCGCGACTATGAAGGCTTTGGCTTTGGCGATTGGCCAAATCACGAAGTGTAATTCACGCGGCCTGAGGCGTGCGGTTTTCGGTCAGAATGGCGTGTAGTTTGGCGGGGTCGATGTTGGCACGCAGTTTGGCAACCATGGCCGGGTCGCGCATGGTGCGCGAGACGAGGGCCAGCGCCTTGAGATGGTCCACACCGGAATCCTTGGGTGCGAACAGGGCAAACACCAGATCAACCGGCTGACGATCCACGCTGTCATAATCCAGCGGCTTTTCCAGTTTGATGAACACACCGATGATTCGGCTGATATCTTCCAGCCGGGCATGCGGCAGGGCGATGCCATGGCCCAC
>JANNBG010000655.1:0-8708 GCA_031385205.1 Rhodobacterales bacterium | reverse complement strand
CCTTGATGGCCGCCCCGCGATTGACGCCTATTTCGCAGGTCGCGTTGATGCGATGGTGTCGCTGACCGGGTTCAGCCTTGTCGGCGGCCCCGCCTATAATGACAGCCCCGCTGCTGTGGCGGCGCTATCCGCCCTTGATGTGCCCTATATCGCGGCCCACCCGTTGGAGTTTCAGACGCTGGCGCAATGGGCCACATCCGGCACCGGCCTTGGGCCCGTGGAAACCACCATGCTGGTGGCTTTGCCGGAAATTGATGGGGCGACGAACCCCACGGTCTTTGCCGGTCGTCATGGCGCAGATGGCTGCGATGGCTGCGCGTTTAAGTGCCGCCCGGTGTCGCAGGTCAAGGAAATGGCCCCCTGCCCGGAACGCGTTGCCGTGCTGGCCGACAAGACCCTGCGTCTGGCGCATCTGCGGCAATCCACCGTGGCCGCGCGCAAGGTGGCCATCGTGCTGTACGGCTTTCCGCCCAATGCCGGGGCTGCGGGCACGGCAGCCTACCTCAGCGTGTTCGAGTCCCTGTTCAACACCCTGCACGCCATGGCAGCGCAGGGCTATGACCTGACCCCCCCCGAAACCGTCGCAGACCTGCGTGAGGCGGTGCTGGGCGGATCGGCCAAACTGTATGGCCAACCCGCCAACGTACAGGCCATCGTGCCCGCTGCTGCCATCGTCGCCGATACGCCATGGCTGGCCGAAATCGAAGCCGTCTGGGGCCCGGCCCCCGGCCGCCAACAGACCGACGGGCGCGGTGTGTTTGTGTTGGGCAAACAGTTCGGCAATGTCTTTGTCGGCCTGCAGCCCGTGTTCGGCTATGAGGGCGACCCGATGCGCCTGATGTTCGAAGGCGGCTTTGCCCCCACGCATGCCTTCACCACCTTCTACCGCTGGATGCGCCAGGATTTTAAGGCCGATGTCCTGCTGCATTTCGGCATGCATGGCGCGCTGGAATTCATGCCGGGCAAGCAGGCCGGGGTTTCTGGCCAATGCTGGCCCGACCGCCTGATCGGCAACCTGCCCAATGTCTACCTTTATGCCGCCAACAACCCGTCCGAGGCGACGCTGGCCAAACGCCGCTCCAACGCCGTTACGATTTCTCACCTTACACCGCCACTGGCGCAGGCGGGCCTGTACAAGGGCCTGATCGACCTGAAGGAAACGCTGGGCCGCTGGCGCGCAGCAGAACCGGGCGCGTTTGAACGGGGCGAACTGGAGGCTCTCATCGTTGAACAGGCCCACGCGGTGGACCTGACAGGCGCGCCCGAAACGCTGTGGACCAAACTGCTGGAAACCGAAGGCGCGCTGATGCCCGATGGGTTGCACATTGTGGGCCGCGTGATGACCGATGCTGCGCGCGCCGACATGATTGCCCTGATGCCCGACAATGCCGAAGCGCGCCAAAAGGCCAACGCCCTGCTGCAGGAAAGCCACGAGATCCCCGCCCTGCTGCGCGCCCTTGGTGGCCGCTTCATCGCCCCTGTACCGGGCGGCGATCTGATCCGCAGCCCGGAAATCCTGCCCACCGGCCGCAATATCCACGCCTTCGACCCGTTCCGCATGCCCACCGCATTCGCCCTGCGCGATGGTGCCGCACAGGCCGACCGGTTGCTGGCCGCCCACCCCCGCCTGCCGCGCACCGTGGCCTTGGTGCTGTGGGGCAGTGACAATATCAAATCCGACGGCGGCCCGATTGCGCAGGCGCTCGCCCTGATGGGCACCAAACCCCGGTTTGACAGCTTTGGCCGCCTGTCCGGTGCCGACCTGATCCCGCTGGCAGACCTCGCCCGCCCGCGCATTGACGTGGTGATGACCCTGTCGGGCATCTTCCGTGACCTTTTGCCCCTGCAAACCCGCATGCTGGCCGAGGCCGCGTATAAATGCGCCATGGCCGACGAGCCCCTGTCGCAGAACTTCATCCGCGCCCACGCCTTGGCCTATGCCAGCGAGATGGGCGTCGATATGGAAACAGCAAGCCTGCGCGTGTTCTCCAATGCCGAGGGCGCTTATGGCTCCAACGTCAACGTGCTGGTCGGCTCCTCCGCCTTTGGCGCGGATGACGAACTGGCCGATGCCTATGAAGCGCGCAAATCCTTTGCCTACGGGCGTTTAGGCAAACCCGTGCAAAACGCCGCCCTGCTGCAAAAGGCGCTCAAGGATGTGGACCTCGCCTATCAGAACCTCGAATCGGTGGAGTTGGGCGTTACCACCGTGGACCACTATTTCGACACGCTGGGCGGCATCGCCCGCGCCGTCAAACGCGCGCGTGGGGGCGAGGAAACCGCCGTCTACATCGGTGACCAGACCCGTGGCGTCGGCCAGGTGCGCACCTTGAAGGATCAGATCGCGCTGGAAACCCGCTCGCGCAGTTTGAACCCGAAGTTCTATGAGGGCCTCTTGAAGCACGGCGCCGAAGGCGTCTGCCAGATCGAGGCGCATGTGACCAACACCCTTGGCTGGTCCGCCACCACCGCACAGGTGGACCCGTGGGTCTATCAGCGACTTTCCGAAACATTTGTGCTGGACGATGTGATGCGCAAGCGGCTGGCCGACCTGAACCCGCAGGCATCGGTGCGCCTTGCCGGGCGGCTGATCGAGGCATCAGAGCGCAACTACTGGCAGCCCGATGCGGCCACATTGGCCGCATTGCAGGGGGCTGCGGATGAATTGGAAGACCGGTTGGAAGGGATTGCGGCGGAATGACACACGCTTGCGCCTTGGCCGGACGGCGGAGCGGGGGCCAGCCCCCACACCCCCGGGATATTTCTAGGAAGATGAAAGGGGCAAAAAGATGAGCCCACGTGATGAAATCCCAAACCTGCGTGGCCTTGATGGCGACGGATCCGTCCAGGTGCACCTCGACGCGGATACCAAGATCGAAGGGGCCAAGGTCTTTTCGGTCTATGGCAAGGGCGGGATTGGCAAATCGACCACCAGTTCAAACCTGTCCGCCGCGTTTTCCATGATGGGCAAGCGCGTGCTGCAGATCGGCTGTGACCCGAAACATGACAGCACCTTCACGCTGACCGGACGGTTGCAAGCCACGGTGATCGACATTCTGAAGGATGTCGATTTCCATGCCGAGGAACTGCGGCCCGAGGATTACGTCGTCACCGGTTTCAACGGCGTGAAATGCGTCGAGGCGGGCGGGCCCCCTGCAGGCACCGGCTGTGGCGGCTATGTGGTGGGCCAGACGGTGAAACTGCTGAAACAGCACCACATGCTGGAAGACACCGATGTGGTGATCTTCGACGTGCTGGGCGATGTGGTCTGCGGTGGCTTTGCCGCCCCGTTGCAGCACGCCGACCGCGCACTGATCGTCACCGCCAATGATTTCGACAGCATCTATGCCATGAACCGCATCATCGCCGCGGTGCAGGCGAAATCCGCCAATTACAAGGTGCAGCTGGCCGGCTGCGTCGCCAACCGGAGCCGTGAGACGAATGAGGTGGACCGCTATTGCGCAAGGGTCGGCTTTAACCGCCTCGCCCATATGCCCGATATCGACGCCATCCGCCGGTCACGCCTGAAGAAAAAGACATTGTTCGAAATGGACGATGCCGAAGACGTGGTCATGGCGCGCGCCGAATACATGAAGCTGGCCGATATGCTGTGGAAATCGGTTCTGGTGCCGGGGTCCACGCCCGCACACCTGCCTGACCGTGAGATTTTCGAATTGCTGGGGTTCGATTGATGCAGGATTACTCCGCCACACGCGACCGGGTTGAGGATTATTTCGACCGTTCCGCCACCAAGGTCTGGGCGCGCCTGACGTCGGATGCGCCGGTCAGTCGCATCCGCCAGACGGTGCGCGAAGGGCGCGACCGCATGCGCGACATCATGCTGGAACGCCTGCCGTTTGATCTGCGTGGCGCGCGTGTGCTGGATGCGGGCTGTGGTACGGGTGCGATGACGGCTGAACTGGCAAAGCGTGGTGCCGATGTGGTGGCCGTCGATATTGCCCCGCAACTGATTGATATCGCAAAGCAACGCCTGCCACAGGGCCTGCCGGGCCGCGTGTTCTTTCATGCGGGTGATATGACGGATGCCGCCCACGGACGCTTTGATTACGTCATGGCGATGGACAGCCTGATCTATTACGCCGTGCCCGATATTGCCGATATCATGGCGCGTCTGGCCCCCCGCGTCGACCGCGCTGTTGTATTTACCGTGGCCCCGCGCACACCCCTGCTGATGGCGATGTTCAACGTCGGCAAGCTGTTCCCGCGCTCTGACCGCTCACCCGTGATGATCCCACATGCCTATGACATGCTGGCCAAGGCCACGGGCGCAGGCCTGCATAAAATCGCACGGGTCAATCGCGGCTTCTACATTTCCGAATGTCTGGAGTATCGGCCATGATCATCGGTCGCAAAGCCATGGCACGCCTGCCCAAATCCTGGCTGCCCTTCGCCGATGCCGCATCACCCGAACTGCCCTTGCGCCAACTTTTGCGCCTGAGCTTGTTTCAAGTCTCCGTCGGCATGGCCACCGTGTTGCTGCTGGGCACCCTGAACCGCGTGATGATCGTGGAACTGGGTGTTCCCGCCCTGGTCGTGGCATTGATGATTGCCATCCCCGTTCTCGTCGCCCCCTTTCGTGCCTTTCTGGGGCATCGCAGTGATACCCATAAATCGGCCATCGGGTGGAAGCGCATCCCCTATATGTGGTTCGGCAGCCTGTGGCAGATGGGCGGCCTTGCTGTCATGCCCTTTGCCCTGATCGTGCTGTCGGGCGATCAGACCACTGGCCCCGCGTGGGCTGGTGAGGCGCTGGCTGCCATTGCATTCCTGATGACAGGCCTTGGCTTGCACATGTCACAAACGGCGGGGCTGGCCCTGGCCAGTGACCGCGCAACTGATGAAACACGCCCCCGCGTGGTGGCGATGCTGTATGTGATGAACCTGTTGGGCATGGCGGTATCGGCGCTGATCCTGGGCTGGCTCTTGCGCGATTATGACCCGATCACGCTGGTACAGGTGGTGCAGGGCTGTGCCGTCATGACCATGGTGCTGAACATGGTGGCCCTGTGGAAGCAGGAACAGGTGCGCCCGATGACGCGCGAAGAACGCAGCGAACCCCGCCCCTCGTTCCGCGCCGCATGGGCGGATCTGATGGCAGGTGGGCAAGCGGGCCGTTTGCTGGCCGTGGTCGCCTTGGGTACCGCGGCGTTTGCCATGCAGGATGTGTTGCTGGAACCTTACGGCGCCGAAATTCTGGGTCTGTCGGTCGGGCAAACCACATGGCTGACCGCCGCCTCATCACTGGGCGCGTTGACCGGGTTCCTCGTGGCCGGGCGCTGGCTTTCGCGCGGGCTGGATCCGTTCCGCATGGCCGCGCGCGGGTTGCTGGTGGGCATCGCTGCGTTTTCCTGTGTGGTCTTTGCAGCACCCATGCATTCCGTTGCCCTGTTCTTTGTCGGGGCCACCGGCATCGGGCTTGGCGTCGGGCTGTTTGCCGTGGCCACCCTGATGGCCGCCATGGCCTTGCCATCCAAGGGCACACTGGGGGCGGGTCTTGCCCTTGGCGCATGTGGGGCGGCACAGGCCACGGCGGCGGGCCTTGCCATCTTTACCGGCGGGGCCTTGCGGGATGCCTTTGCCCATCTGATCCGCCAAGGCGCATTGGGAGACGTGCTGACCGACCCGGCACTGGCCTATTCGTTTGTCTACCATATCGAAATCGGGCTGCTGTTTGCAACGATCATCGCACTCGGTCCGCTCGTCCGTATCTCGATCTATCACAACAACCCGAAAACGGCACAGGGCATCGCCCTGCCCGAATTTCCAACCTGACACACGGAGGAAGTCACGATGTCCATGCTTGGCGTCACATTCTGGGGTAACTTCGATCTTGCAAGCCTTGCGATCTGGGCCTTCTGGGGCTTTTTCGCGCTGCTGGTCTATTACCTGCAAACCGAAAACATGCGCGAAGGCTATCCATTGGAGACGGAGGACGGCAAAGCCGCCCCGAACCAGGGCCCCTTCGGCCTGCCAAAGCCCAAAACCTTCCGCCTGCCCTTTGGGCGGGGTGAGGTGGTGGCCCCTGATATGAAGCGTGAAAACCGTCAGGTTGCATTGGCCCGCACTGCCGCCTCCGAAGGGTTCCCGCATGCCCCCACGGGCGATGCCATGGCCGACGGCGTGGGTGCCGCAAGCTGGGCCGCGCGCAAGGACGAGCCCGAACTGGATGGCCATGGCCATGCCAAGATCGTGCCGTTTTCGATGGCCCGCGGCTTTGTGGTCAGTGCCGGGCGTGACCCGCGCGGCATGACTGTCGTGGCCGGTGATTTTGCCAAGGTCGGCAAGGTGACCGACATGTGGGTCGACGCCTCCGAACAACTGATCCGCTATCTGGAGGTTGACCTGGGATCTGCCGGCAAACGCCTGATCCCGATGACCATGGCCAAGATCGGCAATGGGTCGGTGCGCGTCAACGCCCTGACAGGTGGGCGCTTTGCGGGCATTCCGCAGACGCGGTCATTGACCACAGTGACAAAGCTGGAAGAAGACAAGATCAGTGGCTATGTCGCGGGTGGATGGTTGCATGACACAACGCCCCGCGCATTGCGGCTGAACTGATAAGGATGGGGATGGCCCGCGCCCGGGCCGTCCCGTCTTACCATAACTACGGAGGGTCTGCAGATGTCAGGCCATGATGACTTCGCTTTCGAACCCGTCCCCGGTCTGCCAGAACGGCTGCCCATGGGCGAAGATATCCTCTGGCAGGGTCGCCCCTCCGTCTGGCCCCTGGCCATGCGTGCCTATGGTATCCGCTGGGTCGCCCTCTACTTTGCCATTGTCGTCGCGTGGCGCGCATCAGTCGGGTTTGGTGAGGCTGGCCTGTCCGGCGCACTCGCCTACGGCTTGCCCTATATCCTGCCCGGGATCGCTACCTGTGCCGTCTTGTTCGCCATGGCTTATGTGCAGGCGCGCGGCACCATCTATACCATCACCACATCCCGCGTCGTGATGCGCATCGGTGCGGCCCTGAACGTCACCTTCAACCTGCCTTTCGTGCAAATTGCATCGGCGGAACTGGATCTGAAAGGCACCCATGGCACCATCGCCCTGAAAACGCTGGGCGACACCCGGATTTCCTACCTGATCCTGTGGCCCCATGCGCGCCCCTGGCACTTTGCCCCCACGCAACCCGCCCTGCGCTGCATCCCTGATGCCGCCGCCGTGGCCAAACTGCTGGCCGAGGCTGCCGAAACGCGCCTGTCGCAACCCACCATCACCCGTGACCCTGCCATGGCAGGCGATCTGGTCGCAGCGGAGTAAGCGCATCATGACAGCCCGCGACGAACCTGCCTTCCGCAATACCGAACGCGACATGATCCCCAAGGGCCTGCTGCGTGGCATGATTGCACTGGTCCTTATCACCGTGGCGCTGGTCAGCTATGCCTCCTTCACCCACCGTCCGTTGGAAGGTGTGCCCGCAGCCTCCACCATGCTGCGCGAACGTTTCCTGATTCTTGAAGGCAAATCCGCCCAGGCCGTCACCGTGAAAACCCCGGATGGCAAGCTGCTGGTCGATTTGCCACATGGCGGTTTTGTCACCGTCATCCAGTCTGGCGTCTTTACCGAACGCCGCCGTCAGCGCATCACGGAAAACACGCCCGTGCGGCTGGTGGAATACGCCAATCACCGCCTTGTGCTGGAAGACCCGGCCACCGGGTGGTCAGCCGAGCTCTATGCGTTCGGGTCCGATAACAAGGCCGCCTTCGTGCGGCTGTTCGACCAATAAGGGAGGCACTGCCATGATCTTTACCCGCAAAAAGGAAGAGGTGCCCTGCACCGTCGAGGTCAGCCACCGGTTCGAGGCGCTGCATGCCCATGTGCGGTTCAACAACGGCGCGATTGTCTATCCGGGCGATGAAGTGCTGGTCCACGGCACCCCCATTCAGGCCGCCTTTGGCGAATTGATCGTCGAAGACCGCACCGCCACCATCACGCGCGCCAACTGGCTCGAACGCGCATGGACCCGCGCCACAGGCGATTTCGGGTTCATGGAACTGTGCGAATTTTCATTTTCTGAGGAGATCCGGGTATGAACGCGCGCACGCAAGCAAAGTCTGGGGCACCCGCCGATTCCGGCAGCGAAGTTGCCGCCGACATCGCAGGCACCTTTGACACCACGGCCATGGCCACCGAAACCACCCTGCTGAACCCACGCTTTTACACCACCGACTTTGACGAAATGGACCGGGTGGATGTGACCCCCGTGCGCCGCGAATGGGACCAGCTGATCGCCCAGATGAAGTCCGACCCCAACAAGGGCCATTTCAAAAAGACCGAGGCCTGGGACAAGGTCGATTGGGAAGGCATGGACCCACCCTTAAAGCGTGAATTCATCGACTTTCTGGTATCGTCCTGCACCGCCGAATTTTCGGGCTGTGTGCTTTACAAAGAAATGAAACGCCGTGGCACCAACCCCGATATCTGCGAGCTGTTCAGCTATATGTCCCGTGATGAGGCGCGGCATGCCGGTTTCATTAACGATGCCCTGCGTGAGGCGGGCGTGGCCGTCAACCTTGGCTTCCTGACCCGCGCCAAGAAATACACCTATTTCCGGCCCAAGTTCATCTATTACGCCACCTACCTGTCCGAAAAGATCGGATACGCCCGCTACATCACCATCTATCGCCATCTGGAACGGCACCCTGAAATGCGGTTCCACCCGATTTTCAAATGGTTCAAGGAATGGT